>JAFUBF010000088.1 GCA_017460325.1 Clostridia bacterium
CAACAAAAAAGGGTCCGCTGGACCCTGAATTGAACGGCTCGTACGCAGCTGCTCTGTCTGCGCACTTCGTGCTTGCCAGTCGCAGGCGTACGGGGACATGCATCGGCCTGCCCCATGTTGAGAAGGACGGAACCAGAATGACAACTATGGAAGACATCGCCCGACGCCTCTCCGTTTCCAAGGGGACGGTATCCAAGGCACTGAGCGGCGCAACAGATATCAGCGAAACACTACGAAAGTCTATCCTTGAAACGGCGGTAGAGATGGGCTATGCACGCATCCAGCGGAGCGATGGCCGACGGCTGTGTGTGTTGGTGACAAACATGGCTTATCAGTATCCCGGAGACTTCGGCTACGACCTGATTATGGGCTTTCGGAAGCTGGCAGAACCGGGAGGCTTTCGGGTTGATGTGGTAGAGCTGACGGATGACCTGCAGCAACAGTACAGCTATGACGCTTTCATGCTGAAGAACGACTATGTCGGCGCCTTTGTATTGGGGCTGCACCTGCAGGACAGTTGGACGGCCGTCTTTGAGATATGCCGCACACCGGCGGTGCTTTTTGACTTTCCTCCCACCAACCATTCGCTTGTGGCCTCGGTGGAGACGGACAATTATGAGGGGATGTGCCTGGCCGTGGCCCGGCTGAAGGAACTGGGTCATCAGACCATCGGCTATCTGGGCGGCCTGCCTCTGTCCTATATTTTTCAGCAGCGCCAGTCCGCATTTTTCAGTGCTATGCGCACCTGTGGTCTACCTGTGGACAAAAGCTTTTCAGGAACTGCTCACCGAACCTCAGTGTGCCTGGAAACCCATTTCCAGCGACTACGTGACAAGGGCTGCACCGCCATCATCTGTAGCCACGATCTGCTGGCCAACGCACTGCTGGTGCATTGCAGGGAAAACGGCCTGTCTGTACCCCGCGATCTAAGCGTCATTGGCATGGATGACATTCCGCTCTCTCAGCACACTGACCCGCCATTGACCACCATCCGCCAGAATCGTCTGGAACTGGGACGCTGCGCCTATTATGCCATGTCCAGTCTCCTGTCCGGTGTACCGGTAAGCAGACTGCTTCTCCACACAGAGCTGGTGGAACGGGGTTCCATCGGACCGGCCGGAGGTCAAAGGACGGGAACATCGGACTGATTTTGCTGTGATGGAAACAGAAACGCCTCTGCCGCAGCAGAGGCGTTTCACGTCATTGAGTTATGGAGGGAACTGATTCCAGGAGTACAGCAGAAATCTGCAGGGGAGAAAAGACTGATTCGCTGGCCCGACGGGAAAACCCGGTTCTCTACACGAGATGGGCATTTGCCCAGTTGAAACGTGCCGTGATTTGGGTCAGCCGAAGGATACGCCGAAACAGAGAGGAAGAGAGATCCTTTTCGGTTAAACGCCATGCCCAGTTGCCCTGGGCGAAGGAAGGACGATTCATCCGGGCGGAGTTGTCCAGCCCCAGATAATCCTGCAAGGGGATGATGCAGATATCCCCCCTGCTGCGCATGGCCATAGCCACCAATGGGAGGTACATTTGGTCATCTGGTGTGCAGACATCACCCAGATAATCTCGAACCAGTCGTTTCAGCTCCTCAGATCCATCCAGGAACCAGCCCGCAATCGTCTCGTTGTCGTGGGTGCCGGTGTAAACCACGCAGTTAGTTCCATAGTTGTGGGGAAGATAATCATTTGCGGCTCCTGTGTCCTTCAGGTCAAAACCGAATTGCAGTACCTTCATGTTGGGAAAGCCGCTCTCCCGCACTAATTGCCGTACGGTATCCGTCATCAGACCCAAATCCTCGGCGATTACCGGCCTCCAGCCCATTCTCCACTCCATGGTGCGAAACAGATCGATACCAGGACCCGGTTCCCAATGGCCCTCCTGTGCAGAACTGCTGTGGCTGGGAATGGAGTAGTATTGGTCAAACCCACGGAAATGGTCAATACGAACCACATCGTACAGATGAAAGCTGTGCCACAAACGGGAACACCACCAATCAAAACCGGTACTGCGGTGGTAGTCCCAGCGGTAGAGGGGGTTGCCCCAGATCTGTCCGGTTGCAGAGAAGGCATCCGGGGGACATCCGGATACAGCAGAGGGAGAGCCGTCTTCGTTGAGCTGAAACAGCTCCGGATGGGCCCACACATCTGCGCTGTTCATAGCCACGTAGATGGGCATATCGCCTATGATTTGGATGTTCCGGCTGGCGGCATAGTTCTTCAGCGCCCACCAGTGCTCAAAAAACTTGAACTGGAGGAACTTTTGGAACTCCACGTCATAGTACATGGTGCGGTGGTAGTAGTCCAGGCTGTAGTCCCAGCGTTTCCGGATGTCCTCCGGCCACTGAGTCCAAGGCTTCTGGAAAAAGCCACGAAGTGCCATAAACAGGGCGTAATCCGTCAGCCACCAGTGGTTTTCTGCGAGAAACTGACGATAGTGGGGATTCTCACTGATGTTGCTGCGCTCATAGGCCAGATGCAGCAGAGCCAGACGATTGTTATTAAGGGTCTCGTAATTCACATTCTCACCGTCCGGACCAAAGCCTGCGGCATCGCACTCCTCGCAGGTCAGCACCCCTTCCTCCACCAGCTTTTCCAGACTGATGAGATACGGGTTTCCAGCAAAGGCAGAGAAGGATTGATAGGGGGAGTCCCCGGATTCTCCAAAACCCGTGGGACCGAGGGGTAAAATCTGCCAATAGGTCTGTCCCGCCTCCGCAAGACAGTCCACAAAGCGAAAGGCTACGCTGTCCAGGCAGCCGATCCCGTAGCGGGAGGGCAGACTGGTAACAGAGAGCAAGATTCCAGCGGACCGATTCATTCGATGACCTCCTGATTGTGATAAGATTACGAAACAATAATTGCTCTGACTGGCGGTAAAGAGCTTTTTAATTATTCACTGTCCTCTTGACGGGTAGCACACCATTGCGGCAGCTCCCTTCCTCTTTTCTC
>JAFUBF010000089.1 GCA_017460325.1 Clostridia bacterium
CTCACTCAGCCCGCTCGTCTCCATGTGCTCGATTCGGGAGCTGACGGCCGGCGAGGAAAGATACACCTCCTCGGCAATCGCCTTCAGCGGCATCCGCGCGTTCTGCTTCAGCAGATTCAGTATTTTTCTGTCAATCTGATCCATGCTAACCCCTTGCCAAATCGGTACGGACAGGTTTCTCCCTGTCCTCCCCCGTCGGGCCCATGCCCGGCCTGCGGCCAAAGCAACCCTGTCCACATTTCTGTGCTTTCCGGCCACATTAACCACAGCGCCCCGGAAAACCTGTATCCCATGCAAAAACAAAAAAAGAACTTCTATCGGCGCAGAGCACAACAAAAGCCACAAAGGCATTGGCAGAATTCGAATCTGTTACCCTTGATTTGTATCGTCCGGAAAAATTATACACCTGAACCCCCGGAAAGATCAACCCAAAGATATACCCCCGGGATCCCGCAAAACTCCCTGCAGGTTCTCTGATTCCACCGCATTCGCTGCGTTACCGTTTATCACGGATGTCTGCCGGAATCAGATGCTGCCTGCATCTTTGTCTCCCACTTCTCAATTTTGCGCTGAAAGGACTTCCGTTCTTTCGGCTTCTCCAGTCTGACGGATACCTGCCTGTTCCCGGCACCTCTGCCTTTCCGCACATCTCCCGGAGTTCATTTACCGCTCAGTCAGGCCCCGGTATTCGCACATTCTATGTCCGGTCAGGATGTGTTTCTCATCTGCGTTTTGCATGATGTACTGATACAGGTAATGCAGTCTGATTTGTTCCGTCGTTCCTGGCATCCGTTTCGTGACTGGCACCGGGCCTCAGAAACCGATTCCCCCATTCCCGTACAGGCAACAGATCCCTTCTGTATCCGGTCCCACTCCCGTTTTCAAAACGTCCTGTCCCTGTGCCAACGCCGCCACGATCGTAACTCATGAGCTCCCATATTCCGGGATCTTTCTGAAGACGAGTATACCATAATTAACAGTGGAATACTATCTCCTGATTGTTGTCAATCCTCCCAGGCCTGCAATCGGCAAAAAAGCCGGAAGATTCTTTTGGGCCAGCCTTTTTCCCGAAAAGCCCGCCCCATTGGGAAACAAACGAACCGGCTGAACCTGCTTTATTATAGCACGACAATGAAGCCGGGCCACTGTCCGCTCCTCAAACCCTTATTTCATGCAAAAACCACACTGTAAGTGTGGTCATTTGAAAAGCGTTTTCATCTTTCCGGTAAGTTTCAGTCCCTTCACCACATGCTTCGCATATCGGCAGGACGCACATTTCCTTCTGCCGTCGTAATAGTCGCAGTCTTTAGGGGTCAGGTTTAACCCGTATTCGTTATTCAGACATGCTCTGCAAATCATTCCGCCATGTTCTTTTTTGATTTTCCCGAAATCAATCATGTTGCTCTCCATTCACAACTGCTTCGTCGGTCATCTCTGTATTCAAAGCTGCAGCTCTCTCCCGGATATCTGCCCGTAATCGTGGATTTCACCGCCTTTTACCACCCGCGAAAAGAACCTGAAATCCGGCAAAATGCTCACTCATATTGCGGGCTGCCTCTTCCGCCGTTTATCCGGAGCATCTCCCCGGCCATCCAGTCCCCTTGGATCGTCCTTTCCTGATCCCGGCAGGTTCCCCGTAAAAAGGCTCAGGAATGACACCGAAGAGGGATCTGCGAAAAATAACAGATGATATATAACAACTGTTATCCATCCGTTTACCGTGATATTACTCCCCGTCCTGTCCTTTGTCAATCTGCATTTCAGCGATTCTCCGGTGCCCGATCCCCTCCTCCATTCCGGTGCAATCCGTCTCAATTGGGTGTGATTCCGGGGCGGGTCATCCCCGGGAAGTGGAGCCGTGAGCATTTTCCCGGACATATCCCGCCCTATTCCCGACAGAGCCGGGTTTTCCTGCAGAACTGAAAAGGTGCTGCAGCTTCGGCCGCAGCACCTTCTTTCAGTTGACTGGAACAGAGAGCCTGTGTCATCAGCGCCTCTGTTCTGCCCGTTTTCCTCTGGCAAAGATGATAAGGAGGAATCCGCAGGACACAAGAGCCAGAGCTGCCCAGAGTGCCCGGTTGGCATTATCTCCCGTATCCGGAATCTGATGATTCGTAATGGTTCCGCCGTTATAGCACCGGTCTGTCACATCCGCATATTCACCCACATTTGAATAGGTGGCATAGTAACCGGCTGGGGCCTCTTCCACCACGTAGTACTCCGGTTTTTCAATAAACCATCTCTGATACTCCCACCTGTTTTCGCTCAGTTTAGTGGGCGCCGGGAACCCGATCCCCGTCGGTGTTCCATCCAGGTTATACACCGTGAAGTTCAGGCCTCCTCCGGGATTGCCATCCCAGATCTTTGTAAAGGTGAACGGATTCACGTACCGGCTGATCCACTGCGCGATGAACAGGTGATCCTCCACGACCGTATAGTGATCGCCCGGATTGTACACGGACCCTTTCCAGTAATCGAACAGGTAACCCTCTCTCACTGCCGCCTCGTGAATCGAAATGATCTTTCCGTACGGATACCTGTTGCTTACAGGCTTTGTATCCCCCTCGATTATTCCTCCGTTCGGGTCGTACGTGATGGTATACAGCCTCTGTTTTGACGTGTTGGTAAAGGTGACGTATCGCCTGACCACCGGCACACTGGATTCGATGACACCCCACTCAAACTGCATGGGCCCGGTCTGTTCATCCCTGTACGCATAGATCAGGATGGGCCGGCTGCGTTCATCATAGGTGATGTTTGCGTTGTTTCCCGGGATCTCCTGGATGGTATAGAAGTACAGTCCTTCCTTCACAAAGGGAATGATGAACGCACCTGTTCCCTCGTTCCGGATGGTGATTTCATCTCCGTCTCCCGGCAGCTTTTCCACCTGATCCGAGGACCCGGATATTCCGACATACTCCACACCGGTCAGCTTAAATCGGAACACCTCATCTTCGCTGTCCGGGATCAGCCCACCAGTCATGATTTTCTCCACCGGTATCGCCAGTTTGCCGGCATCCAGCTTTCTGTTTTCAAGATAGAAGTGCTCATCCAGTCCCTCACGTACCAGATAGCTGCTGCCTGTATACCCGTCAGGGATATCTTCCACCACTCGGTAAACGATTCCGTTCCCTTCCTCATCCAGTACCGGAAGATCACTGAACACATGCTTCCAGTGGTTTTGCTCGTTCAGGAAGATGCTTGCACGCAGGTTGTCTCCCGCATACAGATATACCGCCAGTGAGGAGGGAATTCCCGCTTCGGGGATCCATTTCTTTTCGACAATCACTTTCTTTCTTGCAGAATAGGTGTTGTACACATTGCAGACCCACGTATTGTTCAGTTCATCAAAGAACGGGACAGAATACGAGACCGTATACGATTCCGGCTGCTCCTCCACCACATAGTATTTCAGTTTATTTCCATCCTCATCATATCGGGGCAGCCCCTGAACGTTCCATTCCGCACTGTCCGCCGGCAGTTCCATGATCTCCGAAACCCGTTCCGCGCGACTGTTCATCACCACTACCCGAATGGTTTCCGGCCGCAGTCCGAACGCATCGTCATCGTCTTCCCAAACCTTGAAGCCGCTGACATTCACGAGGTCTTCCTCAGGAATCCACGTATTGTTCAGGGTGAACGTGATGGTGTTCCCGTTTCGGTTGGACTGCACACTCGTCCGATATCCGGAGACCGACTCTTCCTCAATGCTGTACCTGTACTGGCGTCCGTCCTCATCCAGATTAGGCATCTGCTTCTCTTCATCCGATGTGCTCGTACGTTTCCAGGTATCCTTCGTCAGTCCGAACGGAATACGCATCTCTGTTCCATCTGGGGCTGTCCTGACAATCTGTACATCCAGCGATTGCGGCCGGGTCGTTTCATCGTCTCCAATCCAGTTTTTCTCGACAATGACCCTGACGTTCTCAACAGGCCAGTTCGTCACGGTGAAGGTGTAGACGGGTGTATCACCATCATACGAAAGGATCGGCCCCGTGTAGGTGGGTTTGTAATTACCACCCGACAGATCCTTTTCGTAAACAGTGATCTGGCTGATATCAAGGCCTTTCAGATCCTCATCATTCATCCAGATCTCCGCTTTATACTCGTTTCCTTCGTTCAGTTCAAAGGTCGTGAGATCTGTCTGGCTGCCGGTTTTCCTCAGAGCGACAGTAGCCTTTGCCCCCGCAGGTGTCCCGCCCTTCCAGACCTTTCGGATCCGGATTATGGGGGTCTTATCTCCAAACCAGTAATTGTACAGATATAACCCGCTGCTTACCCGTCGGTACTTTTCCCAATTTTCATATCCCTGAGGGAACTCCTCCGCAACCGTGTAATTGCTGTCCGGCCCCTCATCCGTTGTCTGAAGTGCAAACGGCCAGACGATGCTGTCGCCGTACGTGCTCTTTTTCAGCGTAACCGGGGAGCCCTGAATCTCCTCCACGCCATTGTAGATATGAACCGTGAGGGTATCCGGTCTTGTCGTCGCAGAATCATTTATCCAGTACTTGATTCCTGCAATCGTCCGGGTCTTTGGCCCGGGTGTCGGTGTTTCCTTCGGCGTCGTCGTCGGGGGATCCGGCGGCTTCTCGGTGGGCACCGGCGGCCCGGGGGACGCCGTCGGCACCGGTGGGATGGGCGGCACAGGCGGCTTAGACGTAGGCGTGGGCGTGGGTTTCGGTGTCGGCGTCGGTGTCTGATCCGGATCAATATGGATTTTGACGTTGAAGACATTC
>JAFUBF010000090.1 GCA_017460325.1 Clostridia bacterium
ACCCCGGATCTCATGCATCCGGGCCTCATCCACTTTGGTGAGGTCCATCCCGTCGTACCAGATTTCGCCGCCGTCAATGTCTGCGTTGCTGGGCAGAATGCCCATGACCGACTTGATGGACACCGATTTTCCGGAGCCGGATTCCCCCACAATGGCCAGGGTCTCCCCCCTGTGGAGATCAAAGCTCACACCGCGAACCGCGCGGACAATTCCGCCGTAAGCACGGAAGGAAACGCTGAGATCCCTGACGCTCAGGATACAATCCTGGCCGGACTGAGGCCGGGTAAGTTCACTCATCACTTAATCCTCCCCTCTCCGGCTGGGATCCATGGCATCCCTCAGACCGTTTGACAGCATATTGAAGGCAATCATCAGAATCGAAATAAGCAGTGCCGGGAAGAACGTCTGGTTCGGGTACTGAAGCAGCATCTTCTGTCCCTCTGAAAGCAGAATGCCGATGGAGGGTTCCGGCGGCTTGATTCCAAGGCCGATATAGGCAAGAAAGCTTTCCGAGAAAATGGCGCCGGGCACTGCAATCATGGCCCTTGTAATCAGCGGACCCACCGTATTGGGCAGAATGTGCCGGAAAATGAGCTTACGGTCCGGCACTCCCAACGTTCGGGCGGCCAGCACATATTCCCGGTGTTTGTACCGGTAAAACTGTGCACGTGTCAGCCGTGCGGTACCAATCCAGCCGGTCACCGTCAGAGCCAGCACGATGCTCAGCATTCCGGAACCCAGCCAGAGCATGAACAGAATGGTCACCACGATGTACGGAAGGCCATCCAGCACCTCGGCCAGATGCGTCATGAACATGTCCACACGCCCGCCGTAATAGCCGGCCACCGAGCCGTAAATTATGCCGATGATCAGGTTGGTCAGCACGGACAGCGCCGCAATCATGAGGGAAATGCGGGTCCCCTTGAACAGACGCGTCATGATATCACGGCCCAGATAGTCCGTTCCCATCCAGTGGTATTCCCCTTCGGGAACCCCGCAGTAGCGGTAGTAGTCCACTTTGACATCTACCACCTCCTGCCGTCCCGCCTTATATTCCCGGATAATGTTCAGGACGCATCCCTCCGGATAGCGTGAGGGATCGTTGATGGAGGACTTTTTGATGTTGGTCAGAACGCGGGTTCCGTCAAAAATCCCCAGCTGCTCAAGTCCCGGGATCCTGGAGGGCAGATTCTTCTGCTTGACGTTCTGCTGGGTATAGCCGTACCCGGTCAGATTCGGCACGGCAATGGACAGTATGATGATAATGACAATGGCACACAGGGAAATGAGGGAGAGCCGGTTGCGAAAGAGCCGTCGCAGGGCATCCCGGTAAAACCCGATGGGTTCCGTCTCGAAACGTTCATCCACGTTCCATTCATTCTCTGCCTTTTCAAAACCGGACTCCGGCAGATTCAGCAGTTCCTCCGGCAGATTGTTGCGGTCATAGACGGTCATTTTCCCCCTCCTATTCTGATCCGCGGATCAATGATTCCGTAGGACACGTCCACCACAAAAATCGTGACGAGTGAAATGAACGAATAGAAAATGAGGAGCGCGACGGTCAGGAAATGATCCCCGCCCAGGATGGAATCGACCAGAAGGCCGCCCTCCCCGGGAACCGCAAAGATCTTCTCAATAACCAGAGAACCACCCATGATGCCTGTGATGAGCGGAATAATGGTGTTGGCGATGGGAACGAGCGAATTCCGGAAGGCGTGCCGCCAGGTTGCCTCCTGCTGTGTCAGTCCCTTCGTCCTCGCCAGCAGCATATACTCCGAGGACAGGGTTTCAATCAGCTCTCCGCTCAGATACCGGGCAATGGTGGCAATGGGGTTCAGCGACAGGGCCACAATCGGCAGGATCATGGAATGAAACGCTTCCCAGACACTCGGCGCCTGCGCATTGTACAGGGTCGGGAACACCGGCCAGATATACGCAAAGAGATACTGCAGCAGTGAGGCAAAGACGAAGGACGGAACGGAAATAAAAATGACGATCAGGAACGAAATGACATTGTCCGCCCAGGTATTGCGCCTCAGGGCCGCGACAGTTCCGGAGAGAATGCCCAGCGGTATTGAAATCAGAAGAGAGAAGAAATTGAGCAGCATCGTGGGCGGTATGCGTTCCCGGATGATATCAAATACCTGAAGGCCCGGGCGGATCTTGACAGAGGTTCCGAAATCGCCCCGGGTGACAATGCCTTCAATGAAATAGAAATACTGCACAATCATGGGCTCATGCAGGTGCATTCGGTCCTCCAGACGGCGCTGCACCTCCGGTGACACTTCCGGATTTTCAAAGATGGTCATGGGCATCAGGCGAATGACCCAGAAGGACAGTGTCATGACCAGAAACAGGGTCAGGAGCATGGCACCGATGCGTCCCAAAGTATATTTTAACATCCCAATCTCCTCAACTCGTCGGGCCGGTTTCCCGGGAAACCGATGCCCCATTTTCCGTATCCTCTGACGGGCAGAAAGCAGCCGGGCCGTTTTCTGTCCGTCAGAGGATACCCCTGCCCTGCAGGATACAAAGACAGGCATATGCCGCCAGTGGGCGGCATATGCCCGTGACAATGGGAATTATATCATTCTCCATTGAATGATGCAAATCGGCGCGGTTTATTCGGTCATGTCGCCAAAAGGCAGGCCCCAGCCGAATCCGGGCAGATAGAATTCCACCGGCAGAACGAGGTTATCCGCGAACATCTCGTAGTAGGTCTCCTGGACGACCGGAATATGGATCACCTTTTCCAGATAGATCTCCTCCAGCTTCTTCGTCTCATCCAGCATACGGTTATAATCGCTCTTTACTTCCTCGCTGTCACACACGGCATACTGTGCCTCAAACTCCTCATCGAAGTAGTTGTTGGGATGGCTGCCATAAGTGCTCAGATAGTAGTAGAAGCAGGTATACGGGAACGTACGGCTGGCAGCGCGGGTCCAGTCATTGGGTGAGAAGTCCCAGGTATCATGCTGCTGCTTGTAAACCGTGGTGGAAATGCCGGAATAGGTGTCAAATATCACTTTGACCTTTCCCTCAAAGATGACCGGCAGTTCCTCCTGCAGATACTGGGCTGTCGCATTCCAGTTCGCCTCGGAGGGATCATAGGCAAAGCACAGGGTCAGAACGGTATCCGCAGAAAGGCCGCACTCCTCATATGCCTTAGCCAGGTATTCTCTCGCCAGTTCGGGGCTGTATCCATAGGGCCCCCAGCTGTTCACCATATCCGTCACGGCCTTGCCCTGTGCACTCTCGCGGTACGTCAGTCCGCTCTCGGAGAACATGCCGGCCTGACCGTTGACATACACACCGCTGGGCTGCTGATAGCCGAACAGATCATGCGCAATGACCTCACGGTTCATGGCATGGTACATGGCCTTGCGGTAATTGATGGATCCGCAGATCGGATTGTTGGGGTTCTTGCAGTTGAGGTCGATGTGATACACCGTCGCGGAGGAATACTGCACCGTGCGGGGATCATCCACATAGGTCTCAATCACGTTGGCATCGGGGGCCAGGTAATCCAGTTCGCCTTTTTCCCACAGCTCCACCCGGGCATTCATCTCGGGAATGATGCGAACTTCGATGCGGTCATAATGGAACAGTTCCGGCATCCAATAGTTCTCGTTGCGGACATAGGTCTGTACGCTGCCGAATACCCAGGATTCGAGCTTATACGGGCCGGAGCACATCCACATGTCCATGGTGGAACCGTACGTGGTGCTGGTGCGGTCAGAGGCCATTCCCTTTTCATAGAGCGGCTCATAGACCGGAACGACGGCACGGGTCGTGAAATGAGAGCAGATATTGGTCGCGGAAAATTCGCCGTCTGTCGTGATCTCCAGGGTATAGTCATCAATCTTTTTAATGCCCACATCATCCCAGGAAACCGGCGCATCGCTTGTCTGCAGGCTGTATGCCTTGCCGTTCTTGATCGTAATATCCTGATCGGAGATGAAGTCAGCCATCTGGTTGGAGAGAACCGGATCCAGGCCCATCTTGTAGGAATAGATCATGGTATCCGCATTGATCGGCTCGCCATTGGCCCAGCACGCTTCCTTGCGAAGCGGGATGCGCCAGGTGACGGCATCCACCTGCTGCGGCAGATCTGCGGCGATTTCACCGATATAATGAAAGTTCTTTCCATCCTCATCCGGTACCGCACGATAGAGCGTCGCCTGACAGTAGGTGGCCGGCGTGTTCACGTTGCTCTGAACCGAGTTCTGTCCGTTCAGTGTCTCCGTGTCCGTTGCCAGATACGTCCGGAAGACTTTTTCCGCCGTGGCCGATACAGCCAGACAGGAAACCGTCAGCATCAGTGCAAGCGCCAGGATTAAAATCTTCTTCATTCCCTATACACTCCTTTTTCCTCTCATGTTTTTATAAGAAAAGCTGTCAGCGCAGCTGTTCCCATCAGTATTCCGGCCACCATCAGCAACGTGCCGGCATCCCGGTGTCCGCCCATGTTCGCTCTGTATCTGGCATAATCCTCGGTTTCCGTCCTTCCGTCCCGGGCCTCCCCCATAAAGAGCCGCTTCAGGAAACGTACTCCCCAGGCAAACGAGGCAAACATCCGCAGATTGGACAGAAGACGGATAAGGCCGAACACCAGAAACCCGCTCCCCAGACTGAAGAAAAAATCGGAAACGCCGTTCATCCCGGTCAGAACGAACAGCGCACCGCCGAGAATGAGAGGCGCCACAAACGGTCCTATCCCCTGCACCCCTCATTCCTCCCGTCCGGTTCTCCGATGAATTTCAAAAGGCATTTTGCATAAATTTCAGCCGTTCATGCTGTATTTTTCTGAAATGATACCAAATTTCCCCTTTTTTTGCAATTCCTAATTGCCTTTTTTGCAAAAAACCTGTTTTCCCCGTTCCATTTACCGACGGACACTGTCAAAAACGCAGTACCGGAGTCGCCCGGCAACTGTCCTCAGACCTCAACCGTTCCCGAACAGTGTCCTGGATTTCCCCTTGACAATCGCCCTGATTACGATACAATCAGGGCAGAATCAACCGGGGAGGTGAGTAAACTGAAAACGAAAACCAGGGATATGACCCGGGGCAATCCCGTGCGTCTGATTCTCCTTTTTCTGCTTCCCATTCTGGCCGGAAACATTCTCCAGCAGTTCTATTCCCTCGTGGATTCCTATATTATCGGGCAGATCAACGGCGTCACGGCTCTCTCTGCCGTCAGTACATCCGGCTGGCTTGACTGGCTGGTTCTCTCCATTTCTCTCGGGCTTACGCAGGGCTTTTCCATTCAGGGGGCTCAGGACTTCGGTTCCGGAAAAAGTGAGGCACTGAAACGAACCGTCGGGCAGAGCATCCTCCTGGCTGCCGGCAGTGCCGTGCTCATTTCCCTGTTCTCCCAGCTCCTCCTGCGGCCGGTCGTCGCTTTGATGCAGACGCCCGAGGAAATATTCGAGCTGGAAATTCTCTATCTGCGAATCATCTTTGCCGGCACTCCTCTGGTGATGACCGTCAATTTCCTGAGCGGCTTTCTCCGGGCGGTGGGCAACAGCCGGACACCCCTGATTTCCATGATCTTTTCCACCCTGACCAATGCCGTTCTGGACCTGCTGTTCGTGGGCCTGTTTCGCTGGGGCGTGGCGGGCGCTGCCCTGGCAACCGTCATCGCGCAGGGTGCCTCCTGCATCGTCTGTTTCATCGCCATCTTGCACCTGCCCCTCCTGCATCCTGCAAAGCGTGATCTCCATCCGGACCTGCCCGTACTCAGAAGGCTGCTTCGGACCTGCTCCCCGCTGGTTCTCGGGAACGTCGTCATTTCCATCGGCGCCCTTGTTCTGCAGACCGTGGTCAACGGATTCGGCTATCTGTTTGCCGCCGGATACAATACCGCCGGACGCCTGCAGGGCCCCATCGAAATCGCCGGTGTCGCCATCAGTTCCGCTTCGGGAACCTTCATCGCACAGAACTACGGTGCCGGGAACATGGACCGGGTCCGGGAGGGCTTCCGGAAATCCTTCTATATCATGCTCGTGGCCTGTATTCTGATCATGTCCGTCATCTTTGCCTTTGGCCGACCGATTCTGCTCCTGTTCCTCAACGATGAGCCGGCGGTGGTGGATCAGGTTCTGGATTATGCCCACCGGTTTCTCGTGGTCATGGCCATCGGCCTTCCGTCCCTGTATTTCCTGTTTCTTTACCGTTCCGCTCTGCAGGGACTGGGCGATACCTTTATCCCCATGCTCTCCGGTTTCCTTGAGCTGATTATCCGTATTCTTTCGGCAATCCTCCTCCCGCGTCTCTTCGGCATGAGCGGGGTGTTCTACGCTGAGATTCTGGCCTGGGGCAGTGCCGCCCTTCTGCTGATTGTCGGCTATTACCATCGCATGCACCGTCTTCGCACCGATCCACACCGCCTATGAAGACAGAAACATAAAAAGCGTGGAAAGCCACGCTTTTTATGTTTCTGCTTTTCAACTCACACCCGGTACAGGGCATTTCGTTCACGATTCGAGTTCCCTGCAGCTTACCAGCAGCTGAATAATGGGCCGATGCTGCGGACAGACGGATTCACACTGTCTGCAGGAAATGCAGTCGCTTGCACGTCCTTTTCCCAGGGTAACAATCCCGTATTCCCGTTTGGTCCGGAATTCCGGGCTTCCCTTGCGCCGGTTAACCACACCGAAAATCTCGGGAATCGGGATCTTCATGGGGCATCCGGCTGTGCAGTAATGACAGGCTGTACACGCAATGGATTTATCCGCCATCAGCGCCTCAAGGGCACGGCTCAGAACCGCCTGTTCCTGTTCATCAAGGGGTTTGAAGTCCTTCATAAAGGACAGGTTGTCCCGCATCTGATCCAGGTTGCTCATCCCGCTCAGCACGACAAGAATTCCCTCGAGGCCCGCAGCATACCGCAGTGCCCAGCTGGCGTAGGACATATTCGGATTCGCGGCATCAAAGATGTCCCGGACAGCTGACACCGGACTGGCCAGAATCCCGCCCTTGACCGGTTCCATGATGGTCACGGGAATCCCCCGGGAACGGCAGATTTCCCAGTTTTTCCGCGCTCCGACGCCCGGATTGTCCCAGTCCGCATAGTTGATCTGCAGCTGAACAAATTCCGTATCC
>JAFUBF010000091.1 GCA_017460325.1 Clostridia bacterium
AGGCCGGTCATCTCGGCGACCGGGATAAATTCCCCAGGCGAAACCATCTTGCCCTCATGGATCCACCGGCACAGCGCCTCGCATCCGTACAGCCGGCTGTTGCTTGCACGAACCTTCGGCTGATAAAGGGGAATAAACTCGCCTTTTTCCAGCGCCTCCGGGATCAGCATGGACACTTTCTTCGCCCGCATCGTATCATTCATGAGATCCTCATCGAAATACGAAACGGTCTGCTGGCCCCGCTTCGCCCGCTGGAAGGCAAAGCTCGCGTGGTTCAGGATGACCTCAATGGTGTCTTTTTCCCGCGCCAGATAGACCCCGACTCTGGAGCGGACATTCACCAGGATACTCTGCCCGTCCTTCTCCGTCGTCAGGGACATATTCATGGCCAGCGCCATGAACTCTTCCATATGGGCTTTCCGTACCAGGGCAAAGAAATTATCGCCGCCAAGACGGGCCACCATCTCCTTGCGCGTATCGAGAAAATTATACAGGCGAAGTGCATATTCCCGCATGACCGTATTGGCGCCGGGCTGCGTCAGCTGCTGATTGAGGATCTTGAAGTTTTTCAGATTGATGAACAGGCCCGCATAATCACTCATCTTCACGGACTTTTCAATCCGTCTTCCGAAGCGAATGATTCCCTCATTGTTGACCAGGCCGGTCAGCAGATCAATATAGGGCGCCTCCTGCTGATACCGGATCATGTTACAGCGGCTGAGAGAAATATTGACCAGTTTTGAAACGGCCTCAATCTGCTTTTTTTCCTCTTCTGACCAGACATACCCCTTCCACGGAAAGAAGACAGCCTTCCCTTTCGTATGGCTGATGGTCGGGTATTCCAGCGTCATCGCCGTTTCCAGTCCGTCCGCTTCATCGTGATAGAAGTTGGTAAAGGTATCCACCCTTCCCCGAACCTCATACACGTTCGGTTCGACCTCGACCCGGATATCAATGCGGGCGATATGAAACTGCTCCGCAAAATGCGCGATGTTCGGCTGGAGTTTATCATAATACTCCCGGATACCCGGTTCCGCTATCTCGGATTTGAAGATGAGTTCATACAGATTGTTGATAATCCTGCCGTCCATGATACACACACTCCTGCATCAGATATGATCTGCGGGACTTGCTCCGTCGATCACTGTCCACGTCCTGTTAACGTGTCCAATTAATACTATCATTGAATCATTCGTTTGGCAATAGGTCTGTCCGTGCTTTTTTGCAATTCTTCCAATGGGCACGACGCCGCCGGATCCGGTCATTTCCGAAAGTTTTCAGATAAAAAAGGATGAGCACAGACTCATCCAGATTGCAAAGCAAAAACCGTCGGATTAATTCGTGGAATCCTGGTTCGTGGTGACTTTTACACCGTCCGGGCCTGCCTCGGCACCGACTTCAGTGGAAATGGTATTGGTCTTCGTCTCACCGTTTTCATCCGTCACACTGGTGGTGATCTTTACGGAAGAAGAACTGGAGAAGCTGCAGGCAGAAAGCGTGAACAGCAGCAGGACAGCAAGTGCCAGAACGGCCAGACTTTTTTTCGCGTTCTTCATGATTGAGCGATCTCCCTTCATTCTATGAAATCAGATGTTTGTCCCCGGCAAAAGCAGATGACCGGTCCTGCACAGCCCTGGGAGCTGCAAACCAGTGCCGGTCAAACCCGAGGTACAAAAAATGTCAGAATCCGCAGATTCTGACATAAAGTCGAGGTGACAGGATTTGA
>JAFUBF010000092.1 GCA_017460325.1 Clostridia bacterium
CCGGCTTTTGAAAGCCCTTCTGCCGATTTTATCCCCATCCCGCATTCATGCCTTGCCCAACCGCCAGCGGAATGGTAGAATGACCCCATTCAGTTCCAGAAACCGGTCCGTTGCCGTTTTCCGTTCAGGAGGGGTCCCTATGCACAAGGCATTTTCTTTTACCCGTCTGATTACCGGTATCACGACTGTTCTGTCGGGATGCTTTCTTCTTTTCCTGGCTGCCGCATCTCTGGTCAGCACCTGTACCATACGCGGTGACTATCTGGAAACGACCTTCTTTATTTCCTCTTCGGTCCTCCCAAAGATCTTCCTGCTGTGCCTCTGCACGTTCCTTCTGTGTGTTCCCCGCATCCGGAAATTCCTGCTCTCAGAGGACATCACACATCCGTCTCATCACCGGATGATTCTGATCACGGTTCTGTTTATTCTCTCCGCCTGCTGGGCGCTTTTTACCCAGCCCACTGTCATCTCCGATCAGGCTGAAATCCAGCTGGCGGCAGAGCAGCTGAATTACGGTGACTTTTCCTGCATCCGGGAGGGCGGGTATCTGGCCAGACATCATCATCAGCTGGGGGCCATTCTGGTCAGTGCACTGGTTCAGCGCATTGCCGGCCGCGACAACTACCTGGTCTACCAGCTCATCAACGCACTCCTTTGCGCACTTAGCTATCTCTGCCTCATGCGCCTCAGTAGTTCGGATGGTCTCGGTCTCAAAAAGCCTTCCCTCCTCTTTGGGGCCGCCCTTCTCTTTTTTCCCTTCCTCCTGTATTCCACATTCGTCTATGCCACAATCCCGGCCTTTTTTCTGTCTCTCCTTTCCTTTGAACGAATTCTTGCCTATGAAAAATCACCTTCGCTCACCACTGCCGCAGTTGCCGGGCTGTCCATGGCACTGGCCATCTTTCTTAAGCAGAATTCCCTGATTTTTCTGATTGCCGCTGTCGTTTTTTCCCTTCTCCGCGTACTCCGGTCCGGTGTATCCCGCCTCCTTCTTCCCGTCTCGCTGATCCTCTTCTCCGCCCTTTTCATGGTTCTGCCAAAGGTGCTCTTTGAGCGTGTCACCGGTCATTCCATTCCGGACGGGATTTCCCCCTTGTGTTACCTGACCATGGGGGTTCAGGACAGTGACCGCGCCCCCGGATGGTACAATTCATATGTAAACTCCGTATACGGGGAATCCGGAACTGCTCCCGAAATTCAGAAGGACACCGCTCTCAGAGACTACAGCGAGCGACTTCGCTATTTCCGTGCGCATCCGCAGGATGCTGTCCGGTTTTTTGTCCAGAAAACTGCCAGTCAGTGGAATAATCCAACTTTTGAATCCCTGTGGATCAACCAGGTTCGCGGTTCCAACATCCGTCCGGCTGACTGGATCCGTCGGCTTGTCCGCCCGACGGGTGCCGATTTTCTCACGAAGATCCTGAATCCCATCCAGTTTCTGCTCCTCTTCCTTGCCTTCCTTTCGCTTTTCCGTATGCCGGAAAATGCCCTCAGCACCACATTTCTCCTCCTGGTTACCTTTGTCGGCGGCTTTCTCTTTCACTCCTTTTGGGAAGCAAAATGTCAGTACACTCTCCCTTACATGGTCCTTCTTCTTCCTTTTTCCGTAAGGGGACTTGAAACAGCTGCCGCCCTTGTTGCCTCTCCCCGCAACTTTCTGCATTCTCTTTCGGGCACCGGCCGCTTCCTGTTGCTTTTCTCTCTGATCCTTCTTCCGGTTCTCGCCCTCTGGCTTTCACACTCCGGATTCCTGACCTGTGACAATGCCGCTTATGCGGAATATCTCCGGCAGGTCCGGGCCGCGGGCTGATACAAAAAAGACTGTGCATGTTCACAGTCTTTTCTTTATCTCACCCGCCTGGAATTCCCCGCCCAGAACGGGCAGGTTGCACGCAAACAGTAACTCATTGATTTCCGGCACGCTGTACCGCTTTCTGGAGACGAAGGAAACGAAAATCTGGTCCGACAGATCCGTTTCAGAAAGCGAAGCTCCGGCACGGGCGAGGAGATCCTCCGTCTCCTCCAGATTCAGTTCAAGGGCCATTGCCAGTGCCAGAATCGTTCTTTTTCTCGGATGATAATCCTGTCCGCACCGGATTTTTGAGTACAGTCTGCGATCCACATTTGCCTTTTTATAAACCTGCGAATCTTTCAGTCCCCGCTCATCCACCAGGTGAAACAGCTGCCCGCGAAAAGATTCCCGCCATCTCTTTTCAGCTGCCTTCGACGCATCGAATCCCCTGCCCGTATCCGGTTTCCATGTCCACTGTCCACGGACAGATGCAGCTTCAATTGGTTTGAGATCCGGGATATCCCCTCCCGGTTTTTTTCGTACCCTTACCCGAACGCAAAGCGCCTGTGCGCCCTGTACCCTGTCACAGGCACGGATCAGTTCACCGAAAAATTCCTCTGCCGGTTCTCCCCGGAAAAGAACCGAAACATTTACTGCACCGAGCCGAACGGCTTTCCGGAGAAGATGGTCAACGTTCTCCGCCTCCCCGGTTGCAGCTCCCCTTCCGGTTTTTACCAGATGCCGCCAGTTTCCTTTTCCACCCCATATCTGAAACCGGTCACGGATCTTATCCGAGCGGCTGAACGATACGGTAACAGGCATTCACCCTCATCCTTTCCTCTCCCGGAAATCCCGCTGTACCTCCGTGAGGCAAACAAGCCGTTTTTACCCGACTTTCTGCTCAATCAGGTCCACCATTTCGCCGACATTTTTGAGGCTTCCGATCTGTCCCATGTTGAATTTGATCCCGAAGGCATTCTCAACGGCAACCATCAGGTTGATGTGCTCAAGGGAATCCCAGTCCTC
>JAFUBF010000093.1 GCA_017460325.1 Clostridia bacterium
ACAGAACCCGTTTTCCCTTTTCGGCAATCTTCTCCGATGCCTGAAGGAGCAGGGTCGACTTTCCGATTCCCGGATCACCGCCCACCAGGATCAGGGAGCCCTCCACAATGCCACCGCCCAGAACCCGGTCCAGTTCATCGATGCCCATCACCATCCGGGGCATTTCCTCCGCCGCGATTTCCGAAATCCGCATGGCACTGGCCCCCGTTCCCGGGCGCTGCTTGAGGGGTTTGGGCGCCACCGTCGTCCCGGTATAGGCCGGGACGCCCGGATTGGGCGCCTGTTCCTCCAGCGTATTCCACGCGCCGCATCCGGGGCATTTTCCCATCCATCCGGGGGTCTCCTGTCCGCAGGCGGAACAGATATAAACTGTCTTGGGCTTGGCCATCTCCTCATCCTCCTCTGCCTGAACACGCACCGGCCGCAGCCGTGTCCGGTGGACTCCGGCTCTGTCGGATGCTGACCGTTTCAGGCAAAACTATTATGTTATTACGTTATTCTCAAACTCAGAATCGAACTTTGGTGAAAGCATACGAAAAAGTTTTTGCCGATTGAAATCCCTCCGTGGCTGCGCTATAATCTGTCCATTCCACCGGGGGTGACAGCTGATGAACCGACGTCCATCTAAGAGCAGAAGTGAATTTGACGCCTTTTCCGAAGAATCCATTCGCCCCTTTTTTGCATCCTCACCGGATGCACACTTTTTTGATGAGCAGAAAAAGCGTTCCCCGCTCAAAACACTGCTTTTCATTCTCCTGATCCTGATTGGTATCGTGTTCATTGCCAACACGGTGATCAATCATTTTTTCTTTGTCCGCTCCATTGAGATCCCCATTACCGGTCTGGCACAGGAATTTGACGGTTTTCGGATTCTGCAGATCAGCGACCTCAAAGGCAAACGCTTCGGAGCGCATCAGAGTCAGTTTCGCAACACCCTGGGACGGCTTCCGTTTGATGCCGTCCTGATAACCGGGGACATGGTATCCGAGCACGGCAATGCCGAGCCGTTTTACGAGCTCCTTGAAGTCCTTCACGATCTGAATCCCCCGGCGCCGGTCTAGTTCATTGCCGGGGACATGGATCCCGAACCTGCCTCAATGAGCTAGGCCCCGGGCGGCAGCCCGTTCGCCCCTTGGATTTTGGGTGCCCGTCAGCGACGGGCCACCTACCTTTCCTCGCCCCAGGTCATTGAGCGGAACGAACACCGTCTCTGGTTTCTCTCCCTGACCTCCGCCACTCTGGATGCACCGCAGCTCCTGCCGCTCTATGAACAGCGCCTGCAGAATGCCCGGTCCGGCGGAGATGAAAACGCCATTGAACTGGCCGAATTCCAGCTGAAAACCATTCAGGATTCCGCGTCCATGCGCAATTCCCTTCGGGACGGGGATGTGACCATTGTCCTGACACACGCCCCGCACACGGATGTCCGCCGGATCTCCTCCATTCTTTTCCCCAATACGTACCCGATCAATGTCCTGCTTTACGGGCATACCCTGGGCGGTCTTCTGCGCCTGCCCGGCATCGGGCCGGTATTCATTCCCAGCGCAACCCTGCCC
>JAFUBF010000094.1 GCA_017460325.1 Clostridia bacterium
ACAAATAAGCAAATCACACAAGGGAATATTGAATATATTGTGCACTTAATTCTTGTATAATTAGTACAATTTATCCTTCAAAATCATTTTTGAGTATAAAAATATGCAAAACTGGGATTCTTCCTCATCTCTCAACAATCAGGCTCCGTCCGTCTCCGGATCGTTCTGCGTGACCGCATCCGGAGACCAGGCGATGCCCTGCATTCTGTCCTTATTATACTGAGCAGTCCGGTCTTGTCAACATCGCCGGTACACAAAGGCTGAGACGCCCTTAAACAGATTTCACGGCAGAATTCAGCCGGTTCCGGTCATTTTTCTCCGTTTTCGTGCCGGGTTTTGAAACATTTCATGACAATTTATTGACAATCCCTTACGCAGAACCTATAATGAAGACGTTGCAGACGCAACCTTCTTCCCCGGAAGAAGAATATCACCCGACAAGACCATTCAGGTCAAAATATAAGGAGGAGATTCCAATGGCATTTTTAGAGATCATTCAGGTCAGAGGTCGTGAAATCCTCGACTCCCGCGGAAATCCGACCGTTGAGGCTGAGGTTGTTCTTGATGACGGTACAGTTGGCCGCGGCATGGCTCCCAGCGGTGCCAGCACCGGTGAGTTCGAGGCTCTCGAGCTTCGTGACGGCGACATGTCCCGTTACCTCGGCAAGGGCGTTCAGACCGCTGTTGAGAACATCAATACCGTGATCGCCGATGCAGTGGAAGGTCTTGACGCTTCCGACATCTATGCCGTTGATGCAGCCATGATCGAGGCAGATGGAACGGATGACAAGAGCAATCTTGGCGCCAACGCCATCCTGGCTGTTTCCATCGCTGCAGCCCGTGCTGCTGCACAGTCCCTTGATATTCCCCTTTACCGTTTCCTGGGCGGAATCACCGGAAACCGTCTGCCGGTTCCCATGATGAACATCCTGAACGGCGGCGCACATGCGGCGAACACCGTCGATGTCCAGGAATTCATGATCATGCCGGTTGGTGCCCCGACCTTTGCCGAAGCGCTCCGTATGTGCGCCGAAGTGTTCCATGCTCTGGCTGCCATTCTGAAGAAGCGTGGCCTGGCTACCTCCGTTGGCGACGAGGGCGGCTTTGCTCCGAACCTTGCCAGCGACGAAGAGGCCATTCAGGTCATCCTCGAGGCCATCAAGAAGGCCGGTTACAAGCCCGGTGAGGACTTCATGCTCGCCATGGACGCTGCTTCCTCCGAGTGGAAGGGCAGCAAGAAGGGCGAATATGTCCTGCCGAAGGCCGGCACGCACTTCACTTCTTCTGAGCTCATCGCTCACTGGAAGAGCCTGGTCGAGAAGTATCCGATCATCTCCATCGAGGATGGTCTGGATGAGGAAGACTGGGAAGGCTGGGTAGAACTGACCCGTGAGCTCGGCGACAAGGTCCAGCTGGTCGGCGACGATCTGTTTGTCACCAACACCCAGCGTCTGTCCAAGGGCATCGAAATGGGTGCAGGCAACGCGATCCTGATCAAGCTCAATCAGATCGGTTCCGTTTCCGAGACCCTCGAGGCCATCAAGATGGCTCACAAGGCCGGTTACACCGCCGTTACCTCTCACCGTTCCGGCGAGACCGAGGACACCACCATCGCCGACCTGGCCGTTGCACTCAACACCTGCCAGATCAAGACCGGTGCCCCGAGCCGTACCGAGCGCGTTGCCAAGTACAACCAGCTCCTCCGCATTGAGGAGAACCTCGGCGAGGCCGCTGTCTATCCGGGAATGGGTGCTTTCAACGTCAAGCGCTGATTGTCTCATGACCAACGGAGCTCTCCCCACACGGGGAGAGCTCTTTTCTATATTGCGGCGCTTTCAAATGTGAGGCGCATCTGGTGCCATACGGCACCGCCATGGCTGGATTTATCCGTCCGCCCCTCATCCGTAAATCCCAGCCGGGCGTAAAAGGGAACTTTGGCGTCTTTACACGTCAGAACAAGTCCCCTGCGTCCCTCCGTCCTGGCTCTTTCGATGACTTCCCTGAGGAGGCTGGAGGCATACCCCTTTCTGCGAAATTCCGGCAACGTATTGACGCCGAAAATCATCTGCCATTTCCCCTGTTCATCATGCATCCGTGCATCGGCCATCATTTCATCGGTCAGATCCGGCTCGTTCGTTACGAGCCCGTCCACAAAGGAAATCAGCCGCTCCCCGTCCAGCATCAGGAGAAAATGGTTCGCATAATACCAAAGGCGTTCCCGAAACGTCTCCCGCTTCGCTGCCTCCTCCGGCGGAAAGCAGATCTGCTCCACACCTGCAATCTGGTCCAGGTCCTTCATCGTTGCTGTACGTATGGTCATTGTCGTTCCTTTCCACCATGCAGGTGACTTTGTGTTTTCTTTTCGCTGTAAAGCTGATATAATTCGGCCATGAAAGCCGGAGCCGTGTACGGACATCGTTACTCTGCGGCATAAACTGTCAGACAGCGGCAGTACCGGACACCGCCGATACAAAGAGCGAGCCCGGTGCTCTGCACCGGTTTGCCAGGTATGCTCCTGTCAATCTTACGGTGCCGAAAGCCACAGCGTCATAAAAAGAAGTTGGCAAAGTCTGCACAGGTTTGTCAGGGTTGTTCCCCGTCAATCTTACGGTGCCGAAAGCCAACGTGTCATAACAAGGAGGAAACATGAGTAAGGTATGCACTTTTATTGCGAATGGATTTGAAGAGGTTGAATGCCTGTCGGTGGTGGATATTCTGCGCCGGGCCAAAGTGGATGTCCGGATACTCTCAGTGACCGATCAGCTTGAGATCACCGGATCCCACGGCATTCGGGTCATCGCGGACGGCCGCCTCTCCGAAACGGACTTTACGGACTGCGACATGCTGTTCCTGCCCGGCGGTGTTCCCGGCGTCCCGAACCTCGCCGCCAGTGCCCCGCTGGCGGACCTTCTCCGTCAGTTCGCCAAAGACGGACGCCGCATTGCGGCAATCTGTGCGGCCCCCAGCATTCTGGGCGACCTCGGCCTGCTGGAGGGTGTCACGGCCACCTGCTACCCCGGCTGGGAATCCCACCTGAAGGGCGCCAAATTGTCCCACGCCGGCGTACTGACCGACGGCCTCTTTACCACCGCCAGAGGAATGGGATTCGGTGTGGACCTGGGACTTGAGCTCGTCTCCATTCTCGTTAACCCTGAAACCTCCCAGACGATTAAGAAAGGCATCCAGCATCCGGATGCCTGATCCCGGGTGCCCCCATTGTGGGGGCTCCTTTTCTGTCTTCCTCTATTTCCTGACCCAGACACGCATCTCCCCCAGACCGCGATTGGCCCAGGCATAATAGGGAATCCACCTCAGCTGTACCGGCAGGCTTTCCGCCTCTGTCTCCTCATACAGTTCGGTAAATCCCTGCACGGTTTCCCGTTCCGCCTCCGTCGTCAGTGTCACGACACCGCACAGCGTTTCCGGCTCCCAGCGGACATGCGCAGTTTCCGGTCGAATCCCGTGAATCAGATGAAGATCACGGCCGTTGTCCGCTTCCTCGAGGCAGTAGACGATCGGGCCGCGCATCAGCGTCACCTGTCCCACATCTTTCCGGATTCGGGGATTGGCCCGCATCAGGACAACGGGCATTTCAAGATCGAGGTCCACCGTATCCCCGTCTCCCCATATCCGGGTCAGGTACAGATACCCGTCCCTGTATTCCCCCTGTGCATTTTCTCCGTCGATCTTTATGGTATATGCCCTGCACCAGCCGGGAATCCGAAGCGCCAGTGTTTTGGCCACCGGCCGCTCAATGTCCATCTGAATCTGCACATGTCCCTGCCACGGATACTCCGTCCTGACCTGAATTGCCATTCCGCCCCGCTCAATCCGGCAGCCCACGTAGAGATGAAAATAGACCGTCTCTTCCCTTTCAGTGACCAGATAGTCCTCCAGGGAATTCAGCAGGCGGATCAGGTTGGGCGGGCAGCAGGCACAGCCGAACCATTTCTGCCGTTCCGGTTTCACATGCTGCTTGTGCGGGTCCATGCGGCACGCTTCCGGCACCACTTCAAGCGGATTAACATAGAAGAACTTCTTCCCGTCCAGCTGCATCCCGGACAGGACACCATTGTACAGGGCGCGTTCCATGACATCCGCATATTCCGCTTTCGCCTCCAGCATCAGCATGCGTCTTGCAAAAAACATCAGGCCAATGGAGGCACAGGTTTCCCCGTAAACGGTATCATTGGGCAGATCATAGTCAAAGGAAAACGCTTCCCCATGCTCTGTAGATCCAATCGCACCGGTAATGTACATCCGGCGTCCCGTCGTGCTTTCCCACAGTGTGCGGCAGGCCTCAATGAGGCCCACATCTCCGGTTTCCCGGGCCACATCCGCCATTCCGCTGTACAGATACATGGCCCGGACCGCATGCCCTTCCGCATTTTTCTGACTGCGCACCGGCATTCCCGCCTGGTAGTACTGATACCGGAACGGACTGTTCCGCCAGTAGAATTCATTTCCGTTGCGAACCGTTTCCTCTTCAAAGAACAGCGGTTTCTGCCCCCGCTGATTCACAAAGTACTCAGCCAGTTTCAGATGCTTCGGATCCCCGGTTATCTCATACAGACGCATCAGGGCCATTTCAATAACCGGATGCCCCGGATATCCATGGATCTTTCCCTCCTCAGGCCCGATCTGCCGGTCGATGAGATCCACAAAGCGAAGCGTTGCATCCAGCAAAGTCCGTTTTCCGGTCACCGAATAATACGCCACCGCCGCCTCAATCATGTGGCCCGCCACGTACAGTTCATGATTGTCCTTGAGGTTGGTGAAGCGCTTATCCAGTCCGTTGATAATGTAATACGTGTCCAGATAGCCGTCCGGCTGCTGTGCTGCCACAGCCGTTTCGATGGCCGCATCCGCCGTGGCTTCCAGTTCCGTATCCGGGTGCCACCTCAGGGAATAGGCCACCCCTTCCAGCCACTTGTACAGATCACTGTCCTGGAAGACATGACCGCCGAAAGTTCCCTGTTCCTTTCCGGCCGCCACTCGGAAATTGCGCATGCAGTAACTGGGCGCCGTATCCGCCGGCAGCCGGTCATTCAGTGCCTCCCACTGATAGGGAATCCCCTCTCGCACCAGAGTTTCTCTGACCCGGTTAAAGAAAAGATCATCGAGCGTAACCCCGGTTGGACATTTCCCGCATCCTGGCATGTTTTCCTCCCCCTGACCGGTAAAGCCGGTCCATCTGCTGTTTATTTCGCCATCAACCATTCACGTGATCCCCTGTCAGCATCACGTTCTTTCCATCAAGCCCTTCCGTGTTGCTTCGGCTTTCGGCACCGTATGATTGGCATGAGACAATATTGACATACCGGTGCGATGCACCGGACCCTGTCCTTTACCCGGGCTGATCCGATTCCGCTTCCCATCTGGAGGGCAGGTCCGGACAGTCTTTCAGCTCAAAGGCTGCCCGATATTCCACATAACAACCGCAAAGCCGACACGTTCCCTCGTCAAGGTGCGGACAGGTTCGGCACAGGGCGATCCGCCTCTCCGTTTCCTCCGGGCGTGCCCGAAGCGGCGGCGATATGGAGGCAATCCATTCCTCCATCTCCTCCCTCCGCTTTTCCGCCTCTCTGCCAGCCATCTCCCTCAGCAGGCAATTCCGGCAGATCTTCCCTGCAGACTCATGCATGCCGTCTCAGTTCCATAACACTGCAGCGCGGCAGACGCAGGCGCACCATATCGCCCTCCGTCGTGAGATCATCAAAGGCCGTTACCTGAAGTGGGGCATGGTCAAAGTCATTGTATGCCCTGGCATCCCCAGTCAGAATCCGGGCCATGGCCTTTTCTTTTCCGGGGACAATGACTGTGATTTCCTCTGCCTCATCCATGCTGAGGTTGGCCAGGGTTACCGTCACCATGTCATCCCTGACAGAGGCAGAGGCACTGATTCGATCCAGGTGCCCGCCGACTTTGTCCGTGCTCACATAGCAGTCCACCCCTTCAGCGTCCTGATGAGACGTAAAGAGATCGAACACATGATAGGTAGGGGTCAGCACCATTTTTGCGCCCTCGGTCAGAATCACCGACTGCAGCACGTTGACCGTCTGGGCCAGATTGGCCATGACGACACGGTCGCAGTGTCGGTTGAAGATATTCAGGTGCAGGGCAGCCCCCATCGCGTCCCGCATGGGGTTCTGCTGGTACAGGAAGCCGGGATTGGTCCCCTCCTCCACCTGATGCCATGTTCCCCATTCATCGACAATCAGTCCAACACGGTGTTCCGGATCGTACCGGTCCATGATACGGCTGTGTCCGGTTACAAACTCCTCCATGCGGGCGGCATGGGAAAGAAGCTCATAGTATTCCTCTTCCGTAAAGGTCAGCGCCCGTCCCTTATGCTCCCAGTCCGGGCCGGTGGTGGTATAGTAATGCAGCGTCAACCCGTCCATAAAACGGCCGGCCCGCTCCATCAGCACCTCGGTCCAGTGATAGTCATCCGTATTGGGGCCGCAGGCGATCCGGAACAGTTTGTTTTCTCCGTAATCGCGGCAGTACGTCTGGTAGCGTCTGAATTCATCCGCGTACTGTTCCGGCCGCATATTGCCGCCGCAGCCCCAGCTTTCATTTCCGACTCCCCAGAAGCGGACACCGAAGGGTTCCTTCCGGCCATTGGCCCAGCGGGTTCTGACCACCGAAGAATCTCCCTCACTGTTCAGATACTCGACCCATTCCGCCATTTCCCGTACAGTCCCCGATCCCACGTTGGCATTGATATAGGGTTCGCACCCCAGCTGGCGGCACAGTTCCAGGAATTCATGCGTCCCGAAGGAATTGTCCTCCACCACATAGCCCCAGTTGGTATTGACCATCCGTTTCCGGCTTTCCTTCGGCCCGATGCCGTCCTGCCAGTGGTATTCATCCGCAAAGCATCCGCCCGGCCAGCGAAGCACCGGAATCCGGATGCGGCGAAGGGCCTCCACGGCATCCCGGCGCATGCCGTTCTCATTGGGCACCGCACTGTCCTCTCCGACATAGAGCCCACCGTAAATGCACCTTCCCAGATGCTCCGAGAAATGTCCGTAGATGTTTCTGCTGATCCGGCCCAGTCTGCGCTCCGGACTGACTGTAATCGTGGTCATCGTTTCCGCCCCTTTCCGCTGTTCTGTCCGTCATTCCCAACCCGTTTCCCGAAGGATCTGCCGCCTGACATGGACATCCTTCCACCATGCAAAGCCGTTCGGATCCTCTAAGAATGCTATGGCTTTCGGCACCGTATGACTGATTCGGAACATACTTGACACACCGGTGCAGACTTTGTCCACTGCCCGGTTACTTGTCGGCCGTATAGTTTCTGCACAGATCGTCCCTGTCCCGATATAGTTCATGATACATGAAATACCAGGTCATTTCCCCTACCTTCCAGTACGGCGAGAAACGCCTTACCGCACTGTCATCCATTCCGGCATGTCCGGGAAGCGTTTCAAACTCGTTCGGGCAGTCCGGAACAGGCTGAATCCATTTTTCAGGACACTCCGCGTCTCCGACCAGTACCGTCATTTCATTACAGGTCAGCACCTCCGGGCCGTACCGGAGCGCCACCAGATTGGGATGCTGCGAATCCACCGGAACAAAGCGCAGTCTCCGCGGCATTCCCAGCAGAACCTGATCCCCGTCCTCAAACATCCGTTCCATGGTCATCCAGTAGTTCGGCTGACACTCGATGCTCTGTGCCTCACCATTCAGAAAAACTGTATTGAGCCCATCTGCCCAGTCCGGAATACGCACACGAAAACGAAGGAATACCGGTGCATCCAAGTGGAACGTAAACCGCACTTCGGACCGGTTCGGAAAACCGCTCTCCAGACGGATTCTGACACTCTGTTCCTTGTGCTGAACAGATATTTCCGAGGAAATCATCTGAGATACGGAAATTCCCCGTTCATCGCTATAGGCAATCAGACCGGTCAGTTCCGCAATGTTCTGCACAAACGCGCCTGTACTCCTCTGCCACACCAGGCTCTCGCCCAGATAGCCCAACTGGCGTCTTTCCCGGGTCTTCAGGGCCCCGTCCGCAAAATAATCGGCGTGAATCCGCGTCTTTCCGTCCGCTGTCAGGCCGGGCTGTGCCAGCAGTCCGTTAATCAGCAGACGTTCCACCCACACTCCGTATTTCGGGTCTCCAGTGATTTCCATCAGCTCATTGCTGAGCTTCAAAACCGCCAGTGTGCACCCGTTGATCTCGCAGTTTCCGTGTGCATCGCTCCGTATGGCCAGACGGCCGGCATAGTTGCGGTTGAGCGTCCCGCGGCCATCCTTGAAGCGGGGATGCCAGGTAGAGAGCAGCGCATCCCCCAGATATCCCGTGTCGAATCGCAGCAGGGTTTCCGCCGGTCCGTATCCACCCGTAATATACGTGTTTGATTCAAGAACCGTTTCATATTCACTTCGTACCGTCCGAAGCTCATGCGGATTGCGCTTCACCCGACTGGAAATGGCCAGGCTCAGAAGTTCCTCCACATAACTGCGGGCATGCCGCAAAGTGCTTTCCTTCTCCCGGGGCAGGTCCGGATCTGCCCATTTTTCGGCAAGTTCACGGAACACCTTATCCCCGGCCATTTCATACGCCCGGTACAGAATGCCCGAAAGAACTGCACTTCCGCCCTCCGCCTTTGCCTTTTCGCTGCGATAATCCTCCGGATTCAGATTTCTTACAGCATGCTCGGTCAGAAGACGCATATACGTTTTCGCCTCAGGAATATCGAGGTATTCAGCGACATCCATGAGGCCTTCCATGAGCATCCCGTATTCGTATGCATCGCAGTCAAGGCATGCGGAATCTTCCTGCACACAGGCCATCCAGGCATTGTAAAGTTTAAGACCCTTTTCTCTCAGCCGGTCATCTCCCGTCCCCATGTAAAGACGGATATAAGCACTCAGGAAAACCCCAATGCCTACCTTTCCACTGCTACCCGGATGATTCCCGGCCTTTTGTTTTCCTGCGGCAAAATTCCGGAGGAGCTCCTCCACGGACGGATGCAGAAGAATCTGCTCAAGACACTCGTCTCTCTGCATTTTAAACGGGCTTTCCAGGAGCCGGACTCCCTGATGCTCCACTGATTTCAACGCTGTCATTTTCACACTCCAGTCTACTCTGCGCCCAAAACCTGATCTGCGGGCTGCAGACGGGGAAAGTGTACCCCAGTTCTCGAAAAACTGCAATATCAAAAGTTGAAGATCCAGAGAAACATCGTCTTCGCGCAATGCCTTTCCTTTTTGACTTTCCGGATGATGAAAACACAGATTCCATCTGTACAGGTTCCTCCCATTTCGTCCCGGGCTTTCCACCAAAGGACAGAAAGCAGGGAAGACGAATGGTTATTTATGCCCCATCTCCCCTGTATTATAGTGTGCGTGGCCACGCACGTTCTATTTGGGTGGAAGTCCCTATAGGAGCTTGAGGATATTTCCCGTTTCCCCCATGTTACGAGAAGAGCAGTTACAGGTTTCTCGCTAATAAATTGGATAACCCTCCGCTCCCGTCACCCCAGTAGGAAGCTTGGGATGGAGGATTGGAGGGAAACAATTCGCCACGACCCAGTTATACAATTTTTTCGCGAGCCAACTCTTCTATTAATGCAATTGGCAGATCGTAGAGAAAGGCAATTGCATCAGAAGTATACTTTCCTGTTTCGAACGCTCTTTTCGCTAATTCGATTTTCTCTTCCTCGATTCTTTTCTCCATAATCTGACACACTTTATCTCGCCCTCCTTTTGTATTCTTTAAGTAACTCATCCTGTCACGAAGTGCCTTGTTTATGATGTCTGGTGGCTCTTTGCAGGAAAAGTCATGCATCAGTTTACCGATCGCTGTCTCCGTATTTCGATAAGCTCCATTCACGCGAATGATATATCCACCATCTCCAAGTGATGAGTTTCCAAGCTCTTTAATTGTATTTTCTGTATGAAAGAACACCGTCTGGTTCAAACCACAAAGGATGCTGCGAAGATATTCGGCATCAATTCCAATGCAGTCGGAATGGGGTGTCTGATGATTAAACAGAGCTTTTACTCAATCTTCAGCGATGAAAAGAATCAAAAAAGAATGTCAGTATCTGCAGATGTTTTTGGATCTTGTGGAATGGTCCGCTTCATCACACTCTTTCCGCTGGTCATAAAGGGCGCTGCTTACAGGCGCATTGCTAATCGTGGATGACTTTGATGCGGCGATTCATCCGATGGCTTTGAACAGCATGATCAATGTCTTCCATAATAAAGTGATAAAGGCATCAATGTGAAACATGCTCAGTTGATCTTTACTCCACGCAATCCGTTTTTCCTGAACTCCACAATTTTTCGGAAGGACGAGATCAAGTTTGTGGAACGGGAGGAATATACTCATAACAGCATCCTTAATGTGCTGTCCGACTTTGGGACATAGGAGACAAAGGCGTGAGACAGCATAAGGATTCCATGGAAAACTATTGTACCGGACGATACGGTGCAAAAAAGGATATTGACTTTACGCCGATCTTTGAAAACTTCTCACAAGAGAGGCAGCTGAATGATCAAACGTAAAGAAACCCTGATGGATTCTTTCAGCATCGAAGGAAAAACTAAGTATTGATGTCTGGAATGGCTTCAGGGTCAGATCAATCATGCCCCCTGAAACCCGCAAGTAAGCATAGTAAAAGAGATCATGCATATCAATGAGCAAAATGAGGATAAACCACTGCACCGCCACCCCTTGACCCGAATGGTGATTTGAGAGGTTTATCTGTCCTCCTATTTTGCGAACTTCACTCGGGCCATTTTTGCATAAAAGGCAATGCCATAAATCAGTTGCTCTTCATAGCCCTCCGGAATGGCCTTGTCGTAACCCAGTTCAAAAATCTGCGTGATGGCTTTATCACAGTCCGCATCAAGGTTTTCCTTCCTCCCGGACCGTTTAAACTCCATCAATAGGAATCGTCTGTTCACCCGGTCCCTCACCCGAAGGTCCAGTCTTCCAAGGCCAGCCTCATCATTGGAGTCTGGTTCGAATCCTCTGGAAGTAAAGATGCCATTCAGTAGACCATGGTAGTATTCTTCTCCATAGTCAAAGTAACTGATGGAATTCCACAGAATCTTCGTAAGCATCTCCGATGCCGTCTGCTCATCCTTTTTCCACAAGGCCGTAATAAATGCATCCACATCCCTCGCATTCAGTCTTTTTTCAAACCTTGCTACTACCGCATTCTTAAAGAGGTCTGCAATCTCGGCATTTGGAATGCGCAGCTTTACCTTACCTTCTTCTTCCTTTTTATCCGCCTTTGACACATAGCCTGTCATCATCAGGACACTCCACAGGTTTTTTTCCGAGTCAGCGAGATGATTATAGGTTAGTTCCTCCGAAATCGCCTCCGTGATGGTTTCTCCATTTAAAAGTTTCTCAAATTTCCCGGAAGCATCGACTTTGGGATGGTTGACAAAATCTTCCAGAATGGCATTTGAGCTCGTGTTTGTCCAGTAATTTTTCGGCTCTGCCTCCCGTTTTTTCAGAAGTGCAGAAATGTAACTGGCCACGTCCCAGGGACAGAAGACCTCTGTATCCCCGAAAATATACCCATCATACCACTTCCTGATGAGTTCCATCCTGTCAGACAAACCAAACGCATCCAGCATATCCGAAACTTCTTCCTGTGTAAAACCAAAGTACCGACTGAACTCGCTGTTCATCACCGAATAGCACGCGAAGTGGTTCACACCCGTAAAGATGCTTTCTCTCACAATCCGAAGGCAACCGGTTACGACGGCGAATTTCAGGAACTCATTGGTCTTGAGCGATACGCTCAATATTCCCCGGATCACATTCATCATTTCCTGGTAGAATTGGGGATCCGTTGTCTCCTGA
>JAFUBF010000095.1 GCA_017460325.1 Clostridia bacterium
CAACAATGGCACCAAGGGTGGCAAAAAGGATCGGCGCAGAGATGCGGATAATGGAATAAAAGAATTCCGGTGTTGCGAGCATTTTCAGAAAGTTCAGCATAATCTCAGCCCTCCTTTTTCAGGTTCCGACGGGCAATTTCCTCTTCCGCGGTTTTCACGACCAGACGCTGTCTGTACCTGGCCAGGAACTGCTCTGCGGCGAAGAACAGGAAAATCACACCCTGAACAATGTCGATGAGCTGTGCAGGCACCTGGGCATAGGTTGCCATCAGATCGCATCCTTTGGAAAGATACGCCATGAAGAACGCTGCAAAGGGAACGACCCACGGATTGTTGCCCGCAAGAATGGCGATGGTGATTCCTGTCCATCCATAGCCGGGCAAAGCGCTCCAGGTAAAACTCGTATACCGTCCAAGCATCTCAATCCCGCCGCCGACGCCTGCCAGGAAACCGCCCAGAATCTGCGAGAGAACGATGATGCTTCCCACTTTCATTCCGGAGTATTTGGCAAAGGACTGGTTAATTCCGATCATGCGGATGGAATAGCCCCAACGGGAGCGATACATCAGGAGACCGCAGAGAATCACCGCCACAATGGCAACGGGAAATCCCCAGGTGAGCTTGGCCCCGCTGAAAACGGTATCGTTGACCAGCGGTGCAATGCCGGAGGTACTCAGGAACTGGTGGGACATGACCTGTCCTCTGCTTTTATCCGCCAGATAGGCATTCATCAGGAACTTGATGACGTACATGATGATATAGTTCAGCATGAGAGAACAGACCATTTCGCTGACATCCAGCTTTGTTTTGAGGAGTGCCGGAATCAGCATGACAATAGCCACCGCTGCCCCGCCAATCAGGACCGCCACAACCGCATGGACGCCCGCGGGGAGCGGTACGTAGATGGCCACCATGGCCGAAACAAACGCACCTAGCAGGGCACCGCCCTCGGCGCCCAGGTTGAACTGATTGGCCGAGAACATGATGCAGACAGAAAGGCCGGTAAAAATGGTGGGTATCATGGCCGCAAAGATTTCGGCCAGACGCTTCATTTCAAAATACGTGCCCTTCTTTTTGCTCATTCGGAAAAGCGGCCCGATGAGCATCTGTTTGAGGTCCTCTCCGGTTCCATTCAGCTTTTCCTGGAACGTACTGCCGCCAGTGCTGATAAAGATCAGCAATATGGCCACAAGGAGTGCGATAAAGATTGCCAAAAGACTCCGGATGATAATAAACTTTATCTCACGTTGCTTAGTCATGACACACCCTCCCGATCTCCTCGGCGCTCTGTTCTTTCAACCCGAGCATATATTCACCCATTACATCATCCGTCAAACCGGCAGTGTCCTCAAAGTAGGCGGCAATGGCCCCGTTATGCATGATAATCAGGCTGTCGGAAAGTTCCATTACCTCATTCAGGTCAGCCGATATCAGCAGGACGGCAACGCCGGCCCGGGACAGTTCCACCAGCTTTTTGCGGATGAACTCCGTTGCACCCACGTCAATTCCGCGGGTCGGCTGATCCGCCAGAATGACCGCCGGATTATTGGAAAACTCCCGTGCGACAACCACTTTCTGAATATTTCCGCCGGAGAGCATTCCAACGTGCTGGTTACGGGATTTACACAAAACGGCATATTCTTTGATCAGCTTGTCCGTTTCCTCATGGATCGCCTTCTTGTTAAACAGCAGTCCGCTGTTGAACCTCGGCTCCCCGGCCCGGTCAGAGATCAGATTTTCCTCAATGGAGGCAGTGGCGGCAATTCCATAGAGCATCCGGTCCTCCGGAATCAGAGAAACCCCCTTCTCCCGGATCTGCTGCTGCGGCAACCCGATAATGTTCTCTCCGTTGACGGTCGCCGTGCCGGTATTCGGTATGTTGAAGTTGAACAGCATGTCCACAAGCTCTTTCTGCCCGTTCCCCTCCACACCGGCGATGCCGAGAATTTCGCCCTGGCGGACATCAAAGGAAACATCATTGAGCATTTTCTTGCCCCACTCATTGATGTATTCCATATGTCTTACCCGCAAAACCGTCTTCCCCGGAACCGCTTTCTCTTTCTGAACCGTCAGAACCACGTCCCGGCCAACCATGAGTCGGGAAATGTCCTCTTTCGTCACATCTTTCGTGTTGTACACGCCCATGCTTCTGCCGTTGCGCATAATGGTGAGCCGATCGGTAATCTCCATGATTTCATTCAGCTTATGTGAAATGAAAACAATGGTATAGCCCTGATCCTTCAGGTGCTTCAGCTCGACAAACAGCTCCTCTGTCTCCTGTGAGGTCAGAACCGCCGTCGGTTCATCCATAATGAGAATTTTGGCTCCGCGAATCAGCGCTTTCAGAATTTCCACTTTCTGCTTCATGCCGACCGGGATATCCGCCACTTTTGCATCCGGATCCACGTAAAGGTTGAACTTCTTCGAATTCTCCTTCGTCAGTTCAACCGCTTTCGCCCTGTCAATCACAATACCGGACCTGGTCGGCGGCATTCCCAGAATCATATTCTCCGCGACCGACAGGCTGGGGACCAGCATGAAATGCTGATGAACCATGCCGATTCCGTGCGTAATGGCCACGGAGGGTGAACTCAGGTCAACTTTCTCTCCATTGATGATGATATCACCGCTGGTAGGCTGTTCCAGACCGAAAAGCATCTTCATCAGCGTACTTTTTCCGGCTCCGTTTTCACCCATCAGTGCGTGAATTTCACCCCGTCGAAGGTTAAAATCCACCTCCTGATTGGCCGCCACACCATTGGGATATACTTTTGTGATTTTACTCATCCGGACGACATATTCTTCGTCACGCCCGGAATATTTTTCATCCGGCATTGCTGTTTCGCCTCCCGTTTTTTCAATTACAAAAGCTCTGCAGCCTCAGGAAACGGCATATCCATGCCAAATGCTGACCCTTCAGCACCCTGTCCTGCAATATGGAACAGGAGGGAGCTCCGGTGAGCTCCCTCCTGAAACTCGCCCTGTCTTTTCAGGCAGGATTACGGACGAACAGACTCGCGCAGGGCAACCACATCAACTGCATTTGCACCCATGGACGAACCCACAACGATTTTACCGGAAAGAATGTCTTCCGTTACGGCAGCAATCGCAGCCTTGGTTGCCTCAGAGGCATACTTATCGAAATTCTTGTCCGTGACAAAACCGACTCCGCCTTCCGCAAGACCGAGAACAACTTCCGTGCCCCAGTGTTCCCTGCCGGCATCCAGCTCGTCAAACACCCAGATCAGGGAGTTGCCGACGTTCTTAAGACCGGAAGTCAGGGTCAGGGCCGCCAGATCCGGGCTGAGGGTCAGCTCCTGGTCGGAGTCAACGCCGATGAACCAGGCTTTACCGGTTTCAAGAGCTGCCTCGGCAGCGCCGTTGCCCGCATTGCCGGCAACGCCCCAGACGATATCGCACTTGTTGTCGTTGATCATGGAAAGGGCATACTCTTTGGCGATCGCCGTATCGACATAGTCATTGGTATAACGGGTATCCACCTTGATGTCCGGGTTAACCTTCTGTGCACCCGTAATGAATCCGGTGAGGAAGTCATTGATAACGGGAGAGTCCACACCGCCGACAAAGCCGACAACCGCTTCCGGGTTGATCTTGTCAACGGAGGTATCCGTCGTCATGGCCGCGGCAAACGTGCCGACCAGGTAGCCCAGCTCATTCTGCCTGTAGGTCAGGTTCAGAACATTGGCGTTGTTTCCGACATAGGTGTTATCATCAAAGATGACAAACTTCTGCTCCGGGAACGCGGTGGCAACCTCTTTCAGATAATCCGGCATCTGATAGGTGCCGCAGATGATCACATCATACTCTTCCGAATCGGCCACTTCATAGAGGGTCGACAGCCATTTGGGCTGATCCTCAGACAGTCCACCCATCTCGATGGTGACGTACTCGATCCGGCCGTCTTCCTTCAGTTTCTTGAGTCCGGCCTCCGCAGAATCAAAGAAGGATTTATCGCCCAGAGTTCCGTTTACAAGATACGCAACATTGTAAACGTCTGCCGTTGCAGCAACCGCCGCCAGGGTAAGTACCAGAGTCATTACCAGGAGAACTGCAAGCAATTTCTTCATTTTATTCCCTCCATTTATGAAAAATATTCCGCAGGCATCCATGCCTGTTTCTACGGTGTAATCATACAATGAAGTGGCAAGACTGTCAATGTGTTTTTGTCTGTTTTGAACAATTTGAAACCAAAAATCCCGTGCAACCCCTTCCGGACGGATGCACACCGGTCCGGTCCTTCGCCTTATCCCGAATGGAGCGCCGGAACCACCGGCTTCTTTAGTCTTTCGCCTTCGGCACCGTATGCCTGACAGGGGACATTCTCTGATAAACCGGTGCAGAGCACCGGATCCTGGCCTTTGATGCCGCTTTGCCTTTCGGCACCGTATGCCTGACAGGATACATTCTTTGACATACCGGTGCAGAGCACCGGGC
>JAFUBF010000096.1 GCA_017460325.1 Clostridia bacterium
ATCCACCTGTTCCCATACCGAACACAGAAGTTAAGCCTTTCAGCGCCGATGGTACTTGGCTGGAGACGGCCCGGGAGAGTAGGACGCTGCCGGATTCCACGAAGAGCTCTGCCTGGCAGGGCTTTTTTCTTTTGAATTCGGACAAAAAAAGACAGGGTTCCCGAGAGGGAATCCTGTCTTTCTGTTCTGACAGACCGGTGCCCGTGTATAAGAAATGCTCAGGCAGAATCAGCGCAGACCCGCGAAGAATACCAGGAACGTGGAAAGAAGCAGTGCAACGGCGATCACGATGGCGATAATCCGAACGACTTTCTTCCGGCGTTCTTCGCGTTCACTAATTCTTTTGCTCGACATGTTTCTCATCCTCCCAAAACAGTGATGCACGTATTATAGCACAGGATTCAGCAAACAGGTACTGAAATTTTACGATTTCGCGAGGACACAGAGAAAAAGTCCATTGGGCCTGTTCCGGTCTGTGAGGAATGGGAGTCCCTGAGTCGCTGAAATCTCCCGGCTTTCAGAGGGATTATCAGCCGTGCATTTCTTTGACTATTGACGAAGTCGAAAGGAAAATCTATACTACGAGATGTAAAATTCTGTCATTTCACATGAGATCGTTGCGAAATGGTAAAAGTATCTCCTGAATAAATGCGAAGAGAAAGGGAGAGAAAATGAAACAGAAATCCTCTGAACTGAGCCTGCTGACTAAACTGTTTTTCCGGTTGCTGCCGTATCATATTCTGCTGATCGCCATCAATGCGGTAAATGGAATTGCTGACAGCCTGTATGCCAGTAATGCGATCGGAAAGAGTGCCATGAGTGCGATCGGTCTTTTTGCCCCGTTAAATCATTTTCTGTATGCCGCCAGCATGCTGTTTGTCAGCGGATCGCAGATTCTGTACGGGAGATATCTGTCAAATAACCGACAGAAAATTCACGGCCTGTTTACGGTGACTCTGGTCCTCTCAGGCGGCCTCGGGGTACTGATGTCCCTGCTGATGGGACTGGGTGTCATGACCGGGGCAACCCGTCTCATGATCAATACGGAACCGGAACTGGCCATGTTCAACCAGTATCTGCTGGGGCAGATGGTGGGAATTCCGGCGCTGATTCTGGGTCAGCAGCTGTTTTCCTTCCTTTCTCTTGAAAATCAGAAAACGCGGACGATGGTGGCCAGCATTCTCTGTCTCATCTCTAACGTGGTCATGGATCATGTGTGCATTGTTTTCCTGAAGATGGGCACGTACGGACTCGGCCTCAGCTCCGCCATCTCGGTCTGGTTCTTCTTTGGCGTGCAGGCCATTTACTATCTGAGGGGAAAATCGGAATGGAAATTCTCACTGAGGAACTGTGCATGGGAGGATTCCCCGAGTCTTTTCTCCCTTGGCTATACCGGAGCGCTGTCGCGGTTTCTTGAGATGTTCCGCTGCCTGATTGTCAACGGACTGATCCTGATGTACGTGGGGAATGCCGGACTGTCTTCCTTTGCGGCATCCAACTCCATTATGGGTGTGATGTGGTCGGTGCCCTTTGGAATGATGGCGGTTTCAAGAATTTTCTTCAGTATCAGCGTCGGGGAAGAGGACCGGCAATCCATTATCAATGTCTTCCGGATTGTCCTGACCCGCGGAATGCTGATCATTGCCGGAATTGTTGCGTTCCTGTTCGTGATGGCGGAACCGCTCACACGGCTGTTCTACCGGGATCCTTCAGACCCGGTTTACACCATGACCGTGATGGCTTTCCGTATTCTGCCGTTCTGCATGTTCTTTTCACTGCTCTCCCTGCATTTTGCCGGCTATTCTCAGGTGGCGGAAAAGAAAGTCATGTCGTTTGTCCTGCCTGTCATTGACGGAATGGTTGGCGTGGTGCTGTTCAGCTTTATCCTGATTCCCTCGCTGAAGATGAACGGTCTGTATTTTGCAAACATTCTGAACGGTGTACTCTGTACGGTTGTGATCCTGACTGGTTCAATCATTCACCGGAAACGGTTTCCACGCACGCTTGAGGATCTGCTGGATATTCCCGACAGAATCGGTGTCGGTGAAGATGAGCGGATAGATATCAGCGTGACCAGTACGGAAGAAGTGGTAAAAATCTCGTCACAGGTAATGGATTTCTGTCTGAGGAAAGGAATAGAACGGCGCAGAGCCTATTTTTCCGGCCTTTGTCTGGAGGAAATCGCAGGAAATGTGGTTACGCACGGCTTTGTCGAGGATAACGAAGAGCATTCCGTAGATATCCGTGTGATCCATAAGGACGGTATTCTGACCCTGCGAATCAGGGATAACTGTAAAAGTTTCGACCCGACAAGTTATCATAAGGCGTTGGAGACGGACAGAAGCGGGAAGAACGTGGGCATCCAGCTGGCTTTTGCAGCGGCCAGAGAGATTTCCTATCAGAATCTTCTGGGGATGAATGTGCTGACCATCCGGATCTGACCCATCAGGCTGTTTTCCATCGTCAGGCGTTGCCTGACAGAGCTTACATACTGCGGCCGGACGCTTTCCTGTCTGGAGGCGAAAAGGCTGAGAATGAGGTGCCTGTGTCAATTACCCACCACTTAGCCCAAGGGCTGAAGTGGAGGCTTGCGCAGTCTTTGCAAGAGCCTTGGTTGACTAGCCTGAGATCTTAAGATTTCGGTCTTGGGATCTACGTTGATCGAGTCATAACACCCGTGGACGTATATATATTCTATTACCTAATCTGCGGCTCTGTTGACCGTTTATTAAAAGCTCTGAGGGGAGGAGCGGTGTGGCGGTCTTCAAAATCTCTTTCAACATTGGCGAAGGTGGCTAACGGCACCATACGGCCGGTGTAAAA
>JAFUBF010000097.1 GCA_017460325.1 Clostridia bacterium
CCCATTCCCTCTTTCCCGTCCAATTGAGAAAAAACCTGTGTGAATTCACACAGGCAGTCCTCTCTGCCGGGCATTGCCGGCAGCTTGCTATTCAGACAATGACACAGTTCCGGCCGGAGGTCTTTCCGACATACAGTTTCCGGTCGGCCTGCTCGATAATCTCGACCAGCTCCGAGCGGAAATCATATTCCTCCACACCGGCCGTGATGGTAATCCTGAAGCTTGTCCCCTCAAACTCAAATTCCCTGTAACTGACCTTGATATTGACATCCCGCATGATCATTCCGGCATCATCAATGTTCATCCCCGGAAAGAAAAAGCAGAATTCCTCGCCGCCCCAGCGTCCGCACGAATACCGGCCGCCGGCATTTTCCCTGAAACAGGCCGCCAGTTCCCGAAGGGTGTAATCCCCGCAGTTGTGCCCGTACGTGTCATTCACTTTCTTGAAAAAATCAATGTCCGCGATGGCGATGCAGAACTGCGACTCCGGATTTTCCTTCATATATCGGGTCATCTCATCAAAGATGGAACGACGGTTCGGCAGCTGCGTCAGTGCATCGGTCTCCGCCTCATGCTGCAGTTCTTGGTTGTCAATCAGGAGCTGTCGCTCCGTTTCCTGAATGCTGGTACTGAACACAATGCAGTTGACCGCCGTAATGATGAACATGAACAGCGTATTCACCGTCTGGAAGATCACCAGGGTGTTCATTTCCATCTGCACGACCGGTTCATGACTGAGTGTATAATTAAACAGCAGGATCCGAAAGGCCAGCACGACGCAGAAATACAGGACTTTTATTCCCGGCCGGACATAAACGGAGAAGAAAATGAGCATCAGCAGCGGCGTCAGGAAGTGCTGACCACCGCTGTTCCAGCCGTACGCATGCACATACCATCCGGACCAGAGCAGTACAATCACCGCATGCACCAGCAGATTGATGTGCATGTTCATCTCATCAATCATTGTTGATTTCAGAATAATGCCGACCAGAAGGGCAATCCCGATCCAGTCAACATGATGATTGAAGACAACGCTCATCAGCAGAATCGCCAGAAACAGAAGTGCCAGCAGAAAATTGGACGCAACAAGGACCCGCCGGTAATAGTTCGGCATCTTCGCGCGTCCTGCCTGCGGGACCTTCGTATTCATGAAGTCCCTGAAGATCTGAAACGTGAGATTGCTTTTCATAGGCGGAGCCACATCCTCTCCCGCAGGATACAATACAACAAGGCATCCTTTTCCGGTTCAGTTCCGCACCCCGAACCCTGTCCGGTGGAACTGTTCCGCTTTGAATTATAGCATACGGAAACCGCTCTTTCAAACTGAAATTATCAGATCAGAATTCCGTTCAGATGATCGATCTCATGCTGGATAATCTGCGCGGCAAACCCGGAAAAGCACATCCGATGCTTTTCCCACCGCGCATTCAGGAACTCCACTTCAATCTCACGAAACCGTTTCGTTCGCCTTGTGCCGGACAGCGAGAGACACCCCTCCTCCGTCTCATACGGTCCCTCGGTCCGGACAAGCACCGGATTGTACATCACCAGATTGAACGGCCCCACGCCGGGGTTGATCACAATCACCCGTTTGCGGATGCCGATCATGTTGGCCGCCATCCCGACACACTTTTCGCAATTCGCCCTGAGGGTGTCATCAAGATCGCGCCCCACCTGAGAATCGCCTTTCACCGCCTCCTGAGAGGGCTGGCTGAGAAATGCGGGATCCCGCATGATTGACCGGATCATGCCGATTGCCTCCCTGTCCCGGTTCTTTCGTCGGGGCCTTCCGTCCCCTCGCTGCTTTCATTATATGAAATCAGCCTGACTTGTCAATAATTCCTTCAGAATTTGACATCCGCCCGCCCACTCAGGGACAGGGCCGGAAAGGCAGGAATTCCCTGTTTTCACGTGCCTGTCTCCCTTGACAGAAACAGAACAATTGCTTATACTTTCCGACAGGCCTGAACTGTTATGAGACAGAAAACGGATATCTGCATCCGCCCGTTTCAGGCAGATTTCTGTATTCAGAATGGAGGTTTCTGATTTGGATAACGAATACCCGAACAGCGGACCCCTGGTGATTGATCGCGACACCAAAATCAACCTTACCGTAAACAGACCGCTGGACACGGGCGATGTGGAGATTGATCTGTTCCAGGTTTTCACCAACATGCGAAAGAGTGCCGGTTACTATCTCTGGCTGGTGCTTCTGTTTGTGACAATCGGTCTTTGTATCGCAACCGGCTATTATTTTCTGACCAAACCGCCCCTGACCGTCAGTTCCGCTGTTACGCTGAACTACATGGTCCCGGATGAGACCGGAAAGATGAAACAGGTCTCTGAGCTGACCGCCCCGGATGGAAAGCCGCTTGACCTGGGACAGGTTACCTCCTCCTATGTTCTTCAGAATGCGCTCCGTGATCTTGAACTGTCCGTTCCGGTCAGCATCGAGAACCTGAGGAGCAACATCACCATCAACCGGATTGCCACCGAGGAATCCAATCAGCAGATGGAGCTCATCTCAAAGATGATTGAGGACAAGAGTTCCACCCTGTATCAGCAGCTCCAGGGCGTTGAATTCATCTATTCCAACCGGTTTGTCGTCTCCCTCAAAAACGGATTCGGTCAGCCCGATTCAAGGACCAAACTCTATCTGAAGGATGATGAACTGCCCCTGGTTCTCAACAGCATCCTTTCTGCCTATAACAGCTATCTGGTCAAAACCTATGCAGACACCAAACTGCCGGACAGTTCCTTTGACCTGATTCAGGCAGAGGGCATTGACAACCTCCAGCTGATGGACATGCTCAATACCTCTCTGAACCAGCTCTATACCTACTGCGAGCAGAAAACCGACGACCTTCGGGCCTACCGGTCCTGGCGCACCGGTCATTCTCTGAACGATCTCATGGAGAATATCCGACTGGTCCAGTATTACAGCACCGATTACACGGAATCCATGATTCAGGCGGATGCCCTGGTCAGCAACATCAGTGACACAAAGGCCTACTACCGGTTCAAACAGCAGAACGCACAGCAGAGCATCAATTCCCTGAACGAAGCCATCTCCGCGCTGAACGATACCATTACCAGCTACCGGAATGATGAGATTGTTCTCTCCGTCCAGGGTTCGGAATCGCAGACCACTGCACGCACAAATACCGACGCCTACAACGGACTCTTTACCGCTCAGACCGATAACCTGGACAAACTTGAGACTCTCACGTACGACAACCTGCTGGCACAGGCAAAGCTCGCCGCACTGGAAGGAAAGAAGAGCGGTACGGTTACCGAAGCGGTCACCGCCGAGATTCAGTCTGCCATTGCAGATGCTCAGCAGATTTACGAAGAAGTGAATGCGCACATGCAGGAGCTGATTCAGAGTGCTTCCTTTACCACATTCCTTGAGTATTCTGCCGCTTTCGGCAAGACGCAGGGATTCTTCACCGCCAACATGAAACCGCTGCTGATCGGTGCCGCCGTTGGCCTCATCCTCGCACTGATGTTCTGGTTCCTGTATGCCGTTCGTCAGGACATCGAGGCAAACAAGAAAAGACTTGCAGAAATGGAGGCGAACCGCAGATGACTAAACGCAGCTATATCCGCATCGTCATCGTTATCGTGATTCTGTGCGGACTTCTCGGTACAGGCATCGCCGCCTTCCTCTTCAGTCGCAATCCCGGTCCCTCCACCGCCTCCTCCAGCATCGAATTTACCTTTGCCGGATCCGCGGAATCCATTGCCCCCAACGGCACGAGGTACAATCCCGAGGATATGCGAAATGACGACATCCTCCGGCAGGCCCTCGTCACCGCCGGGCTTGACAGCAGGTACACCCCCGAGCAGGTACGCACCAGTCTCAAGGTCTCCGGTGTCTATCCCGCGGACTTCATTGATCAGGTAAAGAGCTTCCGCTCTCTGCTGGACTTCCAGTCCTCCTCCGGAAACATCCTGAGCAACTATCACTCCACGCAGTTCAGTGTGGTCCTGACCAATGATTTTGACAAGTCCATCGACGCCTCCTCTCAGAAGAGCCTGCTGGATGCCATTCTGACCGCCTATGTGTCCTATTTCAGGCAGACATTCGGTTCGTACCTGGACACCGGTTTCTATGAGAACCTTTTTGCCGGCACAGAAGCGGATCTCATCCATCAGCTGGAGGCCATCGACCAGGAGATCGCCAATCTGTCCCTCTACGCAGAGGAGATGACGGAGCGTGCTCCTGACCTGAAGCTCGGCGGACGCGGGTTCGATGACATCAACATCCGCCTTCAGAATCTTTCCGACAGTACGGTCAGTCAGCTGAAAGCGAATCTGCAGGTCAATGCACTGGCAAAAAATCCCCAGCGGCTTCTCAATCAGTATGAATCCACCCTGCAGCGCCTGTCCCTTCAGCTGGAGGCGCAAAAGCAGCACCTGGAAAGCCTCGACAGGCTGATCGCCTCCTTTGAGCGTAACGGTACCATCTATCTGTCCACGACAGTCTCCACCACCGCCCTGGACGGGAATTCCTCCCTCACCTATGACAAACTCATTGAGACCCGCAGCAAGCTGACGGAGAAAATCACCTCCACCAGCAAGCAGGTTGCCACCTATCAGGAATGGATTGCCAATCTTGCCAGGGAAGATCAGAGCGAATCGGCCGACGCCGATCCGTTCAGCACGGATGAGGTGGAAGCGGTGGATGCTCTCTCGGAAAGCCAGATTTCCACTTTCCAGCTCCAGATCAATTCCATCCGCGAAACACTGGGGCAGATTGTCACCGATTTCAAAGCGCTCCTGACGGCCTATAATGATGAGCAGATCAATGAGGACACGGTCGCCGTAACCGCAATCCGGTACGAAGCCCCCTCCCTCATTTCCCTGAACTTCGTCAAGAAAGCCATTAAGACCTCCGCTCCTTTCTGTGCAGCCGGATTCATCCTCTGTATCATCCTCCTGCTGCCCAAGATGAAGCAGCGTCACCTGCAGCACTCATAAGATCAACAGTAAAAAAGAAGCCTGTACAGGCTTCTTTTTTACTGTTCTTTGTATAGTCATCCGAACGGAAATTCTCCCCAGGGACCCGCACAAGCCTGGCCAGCACTCTGTCACCGGTATCGTGGCCGTACGTATATCATTGATGGTCTTGAAACTGTCCACATCGATCATGACCATGTATGTGCTGTTCCGCTCAAGCCGGAGAACAGCAGCTCACAGCCGGAACGGTTGTATGGCACCGGTCAGTTCGTCATGGGAGGCCCTGAAATTGAGATGCGCCAGGCTGTTCCTGTACGCCTCCATTCGGTTGGTACGTACGGGCCAGACAGCGAAATCCATTGGCACCGACCTCGGGAATCGGACTGTCTTCCTTAATCCGTTCCACTGCGTTGAGAATCGGATGAATCCCAGGACGCAGGGTCAGCCAGACCATGAAAAGAATTCCCAGTGTCTGAATCACATTGACCACGCAGACCACGGCCAGTTCGCCCTGGAGCGATTCCAGCGCGGAGGCGTCAAAATCACAGGCCATCCTTTATTTCGTTCTGACAACATTCCACCTGTCCTTCTGCCCATTTTTAGCAACCCGGACAGATGCGGCGCGTTACTGCTGTTTTTCGTACCGGATACCCAGAATCACCTTGTTTCCGCCCTGCATACGCATCACCTTCATGTTGACACTCATTGGTTCCCCGCTGTCGATCAGGCGGTAGGAGATTGTAAATACCCGGTGTCTGTCCAGTTCATCAAGGATTTTTTCCTTTGTAAAGTTTTCAAGGAAGGGACCTCTGTCCGCCTCATAGATCCGGACCACGGCAGCCTGTTTCACCTCATCGAAGAAATGCTCCCCGTGACGCTCAAGGGCCAGGTTTTCCTCGCCGACGGCGGAGGAATACTCGATGAACTGTTCCGTATCCAGATTGACATAGTAGATATTGTAATAATCGGCCGCCAGCGCACGGGCGATGCTGGCATAGGTCGTTCCCTCATCCGGATCCGTCACCGAAAGGACAGTCAGAATCATGGCAACCGTGCCCGTCACCGGATTCACGCTGAGTTTCCTGGCAAAGCAGTGCGCCACCAGACCATCCGGAAGTAGCTCATCGAAGTAGGAACGCCCCTCATCCCCATCACAGCACGACCTGACCATCTTCATGAATTCGGAGCGGTCTCCGAAGAACGTGGATGTATAGCCGGTTGTATTTGCAATATCCGTCTCATAAAACCGCAGCATAAATTCCCGGAAGGAACTGTTGAACCGTGCAAACCGAACCGTTCCCTCCCGGGCCTCCAGAATCGCCACCGGCATTGAACTGAAGACATTCTGGAACATGCTCTCCGTCCCGTTCACCAGTGTGGCAAAGTCATACAGATTGACACGCCCGATGGTCTCGTAGTACCCGGACTCCTTCGGATTTTCAAACCCGATCTGGCGCCCGGTCCGGTACCGCTCCAGAATTCCCTCAAACGGGATCGGTTTACAGAAGTAATACCCCTGAAGCTTGGAACAGCCGATTTCCTTCAGGAAGCGGACCTGTTTCTCCGTCTCCACCCCTTCACACACCGTATCCGTTCCCAGTGAACCGGCCATTCGCATCAGTTCCCTGAGGACTGTTTTCCCGTTCTCCCCTTCATCCAGTTTCTGCATGAAGGACATGTCAAACTTGATCAGGTTGAACCGGAGGCTCTGAAGGAGCTCCAGGGAGGAATACCCGCTGCCGAAATCATCCATCCAGACAGGGAAACCCAGTTTCTGGAAACGGATGACCTGCTGTTTCATATAGTCAAAATCCTGACCGATGGTACTCTCCGTGATTTCGATGGTGATCCGGTCGTGGGAAATTCCGGCGGCATCCACCCGTTGCCGCACTTCCTCCACGATATCACAGGTCTTAAAGTCGGATCTGGACAGGTTGATCGAGATTGGAACCGTATAAAGGCCGGCGTGCATCTGGCTCTGCAGCTTTTCCAGCACCCGATCCAGCACATACAGGTCCAGCCGGTAGATCACCTCGGCATCCTCCAGGCAGGGAATAAACGCCGCCGGCGAAAGCATCCCGCGCTCCGAATCGTTCCACCGGGCCAGTGCCTCCTCGTCGCAGACGCAGCCGTTCACCGCCCGCACGATCGGCTGATAATACACCGTAATCCAGCCTTCCCGGATCGCCCGGTCAAACATGTTCAGGATATACTGCCGCTGCAGGGCGTCGTTTCGCTGACCGTGATCGTAATAGGCAAATCCTGACTCAAACTGGTTTTTGCAGCTGTCACAGGCGAATTTCGCCCGGTCACAGGCCGTGCTGATGGCAACCGAGCCGATTCGGCTGGAATAGATGCCGATATGCACCGGCAGCGTATTTCCTCCGTTCAGTTTCCGGCATTTCTCAAGGAAAGCGTTCAGCCGTTCCTCAAGACGGTCCTCCGTCGTAATGGCCGCGAACTGATCCGCCGCAATATGGCAGCAGTTTTTCTTTTCAAATGTATCCGCCAGCAGGGTTGAAAACTCGCGCAGCAGCTGATCCCCTTCGGCAAAACTGTATCTCGAGTTGAAATACTTCATGCCGCTCATGTCCATGTACAGGAGAACCGGTACATCATTCCTTTCCGCATAGCCCTCCCTGGCTTTTTCCGCCAGCTGAAAAAAGTACGCCATGCAGGGAAGGCCTGTCAGGTAATCATACCGGCTGGCATTCAGAATGCTTTCCTCATGCAGCGCGTTGCTCATGGAGTTTGTGAGGTTTTCCATGTCAACCTGCTCCTGATACACGCCCTCATCCGTATACCAGATCTGTACCAGCGGTGTCCCGTCCCCGGCCGGAAACGTTTCCCCTACGGCATGAATGATCCTGGGTTTTTCCGCCTCCCGGGGTCTCAGACGGAACACCGTCTCGTATTTTCCGCCTTTTTCCGCAAACTGGGAAAACATCCCGCGGACCCGCTCAACATCATCCGGATGAATATCCCGATACCTGTCCTCCTCCAGCCTGCGGCCGGCTTCCTCCGGCGACGGATAGTCAAACAGGCGGCAAAATCCCTCTGAAAGCACAACCGGCACTGCCCGGTTATCCTCCATCTGGTAGATTCCCAGCGGCACCCGCAGTTTTTCCAGATGCGACTGTTCCCCTTGCGTGTAATGATAGCGTTTCATGTGACACCTCATCCATGCGTCCAAATGTGTTCCCTTCCCGATGGTTCCCGCCGGTCACGCCGGCGGGCACGGGACTTTCTCCTTACGCAGTCACGGTCTTTTGCTCCCACGGTTCCCGCCTGCCGGACCCCTCAGGCCCTGTCTGTTGCCCGTTCTTTCAGGGCTTTTTTGTTCTCGTACATGTTCCGGTCCGCACGCTTAAATACGTCCCCCACCTTTGCATCGCTTTCAAACCTGGACATACCGCAGGCAATCACGATGCCGCCACTGCGAAGCGCTTCCGCATTATGCTCCCGTACCTGTCCGATCAGTTCATCAATGCAGGCGCAGTCCGTTCCCTGGGAGATGACGGCAAACTCATCGCCCCCGATACGGAAAACAGGGCTGTGCTTGAAGATATTGCAGACCAGGGTACAGGCGCTGCGAATATACGCATCCCCCGCCTGATGTCCCTGTGTATCGTTGATATTTTTCAGATCGTTCACATCAAGGACTGTAACGGTGAAGCCGGGCTGCGTATGCTGCGCAATCCGGAGATTCATCTCCTTCTCCGCGTCCAGATACGCATATCTGTTTCTGACGCCGGTTAGCGCATCGAGACTGGCCTTGTCCTGCGCCTGAGCCAGGCGCCTGGCATATTCCTCTTCCCGGCGCACATTCGCATCAATGTTGTTGAATCCGATGACCAGATGCGTCCCGTCCTTTTCCACTACCCTACCGGCCTTGATCTGGCAGTAGGTAGGTGTTCCCCGGACCACAAAGCGAAGACTCAGCACATAGGTGCCGCCCCGGGAAACATCTGCCAAAACATTTTCCCGGGTGAACAGTGACAGAAAACGGGGCACATCCTCCGGATCAATGAATTCCCGGCCCTTTTCCCGAAGGGTTGCAAAGAAGTCCTCCCCCGTTTCGGGAATACCAAACAGCTCGGTCCCCTCCTCGGTACTGTATTCCCGGTATGCACCGCTCTCCGGTTTCACCAGATACACGCTCAGGAACGTGCCCGCCAGCACGTTCAGGCATTCATAGGCAATGTGCTCCTCCCGGACGCGCTCCGCCGCCTGCCGCTGCCGGGTCTGCTCATCCACATCCATGACCCCCAGAATGACAAAGCGTTCATCATCTGCCATCCGGGACGCCCGCAGGTTGACATACCGGTATGCACCTTCGAAAAGAAGCCGGTACGAGATCAGGGACGACTGGCCTCTGTTCAGGGTCTCCAGCAGCGTTTCCCGCTCCAGGGCATGGACAAACATGGCGCGGTCCTCCGGATGCACGAAAGCCTCCGCCTCCACCCTGCAGGTATCAAAGAAGTGCGGTCCGCGCCTCCGCTCCGCCAGCTGTCCGTCGCCTGCCTCGGATGAATATTCGACAAATTCACCGGACTCCAGGTTCACGTAGAACACATCGATATAACTGGCCGCCAGCGCCTGGGCAAGATGCGTATAGATGAGACCCATACTCCGGGCTCTCTCATATGCCTCCCGGGTGGTGGCGTTTTCGCGCTGAATCCGTACCATTTCCGTCACATCCTGGGACATACCCAGTGTACACAGGCGCCCGGATTCATCCCGGTATTTCAGTTTGGTTGTCTGGAACTGCCGTCTGTGGCCCGTTGCATCCAGTACATCCTCATAAAAGATATACGGCTGATCCATGGACAGGGTCACGCGGTCATCCTCGATAAAGTGCCAGGCAGTTTCGGCATCAAAGAGCTCCGTATCCCTCAGACCGACCACGCCCTCCGGACTCTCTTTGTGCGCATACTCGGCAAACGCCTGATTGCAGGCCAGGTACACACCGGTTTCGGCGTCTTTGGAGGCGCTGAGGCAGGGCATGTTATCCAGCAGTGCACTGATGGATTCCTTCAGTTCGGCAATCTTCTGTGCCGTCCGTGCCTCTTCCTCCGCCGTTGACAGACGCTCACTCAGCCATCGGTTCTCCCGGATGTTATTCAGGATGATGCTCATGGAAAGGATGAACACGCCAATCGAAACCATCGCATACAGCGTATTCGTCCGGCTGATGCGGTCCGCCTGACTCTGCAGGAAGGTAATCCGTTCCTCCGTTCCGGAGGTAGCCCCCGGATGGCCCTGATGATATTCAAAAATCCGTTCAATTGCCTGGTTGGCCGCCTGTTCCGTGGCCCTTGACACCCACATCATGGACGCGAAGAGCATCAGGACAAGGAGAATGCCCCAGACAATAATGCGCTGTCTGTTTGTCTGCCCCGGATCCTTTTTCAGAATCCACCGAAAACAGGCAAGCCCCAGGAGTGCCCAGACAATGAACAGCGCATAGGACTCCGTCTCCATGGCATGGAATGGCAGAAGGCCGGGGATCAGCAGGAGGGCAAGGAAGAAGGCCATCAGGACGATGCCGGCCATTCCCGTCCCCGATTCAAGCCGGTCACCGGCCTGCCGGGCATACCGGAATACCGCATAGGAAATGGCGGCGTAGATAAGGGTGGAGCCCAGGGTTGTAACATCCACAATCCAGCCGATGGCCGTCCGTCCGATAAAGGGAATGAGCAGGGACAGGCCGACCACCGTCATTATGGCCCGCTCCGGGTTTCTGTTCCTGTCCAGTTTACCGAGGAAACCGGGGGCCTCCCCTTCTCGTCCGGCCGCATACAGAAGCCGGCTCAGCGCCATCATGTTGCCGATCAGACTGGTGAGAATCACGGCGAAAAGTGAGAACATCAGGATAGCAACACCGGCAGATCCCAGGTAATGATTTGCCGCGTAGAAAGCCGGCACCGCCTGGATGCCCTCTAGGTTTCCCATATCCCTGATGTAGGAAAGCCAGCTGTCGTATTCCGGCGGATACGCCGAAACCGACAGGAGGGTCACAAAGAGATACAGAACCGTGCTGACCACAACCGACGAGATGAGAATGGGTCGGACCTTTCTCACCGGAAAGGTATATTCCTCCGAAAAATGCGCGATGTTCTCAAAGCCGATAAACGCCCACGGTGAAATCGCTGCGGTTCGAAGAATCTGCCCAAAGGCAGAGGAGTGTTCCATGAACAGCGGTTCATAACTGAAAGCGGCGTCATGACCTGCAAGGGCAATGACCGCGCAGACCGTGAAACCCGCAGAAAAGAGCAGCGCGGAAAAGATCATCACCCGGTTCGGAACGCCCGGTTTTGCCCGGGCCAGGAAAAATCCGGTCAATACAACCGCGCAAACGGAAAGAACCACTTCCCCCAGCCAGACCTCGTACCCGAATATCGAGTAGTGGAAGCCGAACCGGAAGAGGTCCCCCAGGAAAAACCGGGCAAACAGCGGAACTGAGGTAATGTTCGCCCACAGAATGGCCAGATAGGTCAGGAGAATAAACCAGAACGACAGGAACCCCAGATCGCGTCCGCCCATCTGTTTTTCAAAGGTGTAGACTCCGCCCGCATCCGGCTTTTTCTGAATCATGTACTGCAGGTTCCAGGTGATGATCAGGATGACGGTCATTCCGGCCAGAAGACCCAGTACCGTGCCAAGCACACCGGATTTCTGCAGGAATGAGTTGCAGGTAACAATAAAAGACCCCCACCCGATACTTGTTCCAATCGAAAAGGACCAGATACCGAGCGGTGTAAAACCAGGCATCAGTTTCCGGGCATGATCTTCTCTGTCCCTCATCATTTTTTTCATCCATTCCGTTAAGACTCAACACAAAAAGAGCAGGCTTTTCTGCCTTCCCGCGTTCTGCGCTTTGATTAACCTGAGTTCCTCCTGACTCACGAAATTCCGGTCATTGCCTGTGCTGACAGGATCCGCTGAAATGCCCCCGGACCCGGTCAGGACTGCACATGTCCACCCTTTTCAGCACAGCCCTGACAAACCCTTCCGGGGAACACGCCCCGCATCCGATCACGGCACCTTCCCGCCGGAAATCGTGACAAGTTGCCATGTTCATTGTATCCAATTTTTCGGGGGTTTTCAACCGAAACCGGGGGATTTATGTATAATTGGATTTTTTGTGGTATCAAAGCAGTTCTTTGGATCATCATGCCTTTTCCCGCGTGCCCATCTCCGGGCAGTATTCCGTTTTTTTTGGGGGGAACGCAAAGGGTTTTTTCAGGGACAGCGGGAGGTCTTCCGGCATGGAAACACAAATGGAACGCCTCTGCATGTCCAATTCACCTTATTCATAACAGGGTTCAAATGGTTGGATGCATTTGCAGGGATTGCCGTCCTTTCTTGCCAATTGCCGACCGCTTTGCTATAATCACTCCATCGAAAGAGATAAAACCGGGAACGTATTTATCGGACAGGTTGATGGGCTGGGTGTGTTTCAGAAAAAGAACGGGCAATGTCTACACCGGTTTGCCCGATAATGTTCTCCATCAACATGCGGTGCCGAAAGCCAAAGCGACGTGAAAGGAGATGTGCAGGTGAGATTGAAACAGAACGAGGCACGGATTGCGGAACTTCTCCAGGAGCTGAAGGAGCTTCAGGCGCTGCCGCAAAGCGACTGGCATGCCGGATTTGATGCGTTGCTTCGAATTGATATGTACAGATTTGGAAACAGAGTACAGATTCAGGCAGAGACGGAAATCGGTACTTTTCCACCAAGAACGGATTACCTGATTCTGGTGCGGGACAAAGGAGTGACGTTCGATAAGGCAATTTACCGGATGTTCCGCGGGATCAATATTCTGGAATACAAGAATCCCAGGGATTCACTGGATGAACGGGTGATCCGTAAGGTTTGCGGGTATGCGAATCTGTATATTGGAACGGCGACCCACAAGGGAGAAAGACCGTCGGATCAGGTAACCATCTCCATTTTCCGTGCAAAGAAGAACGTGACACTGTTTCGGAAAATGATGCGGGAAGGGAAGCTGTTTAAGGATGATGTACCGGGGATTTATCATGTCAGTGGAATCGTGGACCTGCCTTTCCAGATTATCATCACTGACGAACTGGAAGGGGAAGAGTACGCTGCCTTCCGTGCGCTGACGAAAAATGC
>JAFUBF010000098.1 GCA_017460325.1 Clostridia bacterium
ATCTGCCCACGCTTCACCTGTACCGAAAACAACATCGCACGGATCAGCTACCGGGATTCCCAGGGACAGGCATGCGAGGGACTGATCACGGCCCAGCCGGTCAATACCATGCAGTACGACATCTACGGCGTGGACGGATGGCCCTGCACCGTTTACCTGTTCATGGGCGTGACCACCCCCATGGGCGAACTTTCCTCGCTTGAGCCGGTTCTGACCCGCTGCCTCAGCAGTTTCACGTTCACCTCCGACTATGTCAGAACGGCCACCGGCCTTTCAAACGATGAAACCCGGACGCTGCTCAGCATCGGGCGCCAGATGGATGCCGCCAGCAGTGCCCTGAACCGCGCATGGCAGGCGCGACAGTCCACCTATGACATCCTCTCCCAGAAGACCAGCGATTCCATTCTGGGCTATGACCGCCTCTATGATTCGGAAACCGGGGAGATTTACCGTGCGGAGAGCGGTTTCTACGACAGTTATGATCTTCACCGGGGCGAATACAGCAATCCGAATCTGCAGCGGATTGATGACCGTTCCGAAATGTACTACCTGAGCGGCATCGACTACTACATCACCCGGTAAGCACCCAATCCATGCCAGACACGGAGGTTCCCCATGAAACCTGAATCTGCACAGGACCTGACAGTGATCTGCCCGTTCCTCCTTCGCCGCCTTCCCTCCGTCCTTGCCCTCCTCTTTGCCCTCTCCGTCCTGCTTCTTTCGGCGGAGCATGGGCATGCGGCGGCCCTGGTCCTGATTGTCCTGGCGACTTTCCTCTGTCTTTACACCCTTCTCTTCCTTCTGCATCTCCTGCAGGACCGCTCAGACGCTTTTCCTTTCCCGGAGTTCCCCCTCCTGCGACAATGGCCGCACTGACAACGCCCGGGATACGAAGAAAGGCGTGGGAACGAAAAAATGCCTGCCGTCCCGGACACAAGAGGAAAAAAGCCCCCAGACAAATTCTGCGGGCTTTTTTCCGTACGGGTCGGCCTTTGTCCCACAGGGAAGGCATTCCCGGAAATTGTGCCGGCAGGATTGCGCCCGGTGCCCGTCTGAATTATAATGCCCTCTGAACCTGTCCCACCAAGACATAAACGGAGGTCAGTATATGCCTGCAAGCATCCGAGTTGAACCGGTCGTCATTCCGACATACGGTGTCGGAAAGGCGGAACGCAATCCCATGTTCCTTGAAAAACGGGTTTATCAGGGAAGCAGCGGAAAAGTCTATCCGCTCCCGGTCATCGATAAAATTCTCAATACCAAAGAGGACCGGACCTATACCGCCGTCTGGCTTGAAAATGAGTACCTCCGCCTCATGGTTCTGCCGGAACTGGGCGGACGGATTCAGCGTGCCTATGACAAAACCAGCCGGTACGACTTTGTCTACTACAACGAGGTCATCAAGCCGGCCCTGGTGGGGCTCACCGGCCCCTGGATTTCCGGCGGCATTGAGTTCAACTGGCCGCAGCACCACCGGCCCACCACCTTTTCCCCCACCGACTACCGGACCCTTAAAAGCCCCGACGGCAGCGTCAGTGTGGAACTATCCGAGGTGGACCAGATGTACGGCACCAAGGGAACAATGCGCATTACCCTCTATCCGGGCCGGGCATATATCGAGATCCAGGGACAGCTGTACAACCGGACGCCCCTTCCCCAGACCTTCCTCTGGTGGGCCAATCCGGCCGTCGCCGTCAATGAACAGACCCAGTCCGTTTTCCCGCCGGATGTTCACGCCGTGTACGATCACGGGAAGCGGGATGTCAGTTCCTTCCCGATTGCCACCGGCCGGTATTACAAGCATGACTACGGCGCCGGCGTGGATATTTCGCGCTACCGGAACATTCCCGTGCCCACCAGCTATATGTGCGCCCATTCCGATTACAACTTTGTCGGCGGGTATGATTACGGCAAAAGAGCCGGCATTCTGCACATTGCCGACCACCACATCAGCCCGGGAAAGAAGCAGTGGACCTGGGGCTGCGGCGATTTCGGGCAGGCCTGGGACCGGAATCTGACGGACCACAACGGCCCCTACATCGAGCTGATGACCGGCATGTACTGCGATAACCAGCCGGACTTTACCTGGCTGAAGCCCTTTGAGGAGAAGACCTTTACCCAGGTTTTCATGCCGTACAGAGAAGCGGGATATGTCAAAAACGCCTCAAAGGAATGCGCCATCAATCTTGAAGTGGCCGGGGGATGTGCCGAAATCATCGTCTATGTCTCGCAATGCATGGAATCGGACGTCCGCCTGAGCACCGGCGGCAAAGTGCTCTACAGTCATACGGAAACCTTGAGCCCGGCAAAGGTCCTCCGGGCCTCCGTTCCCGTTTCCTGTCCGGAAACGGATCTGACCCTGACCGTTCGCAGCGGCGACCGGACACTGCTCCGGTATACGCCGCCGGCAAAGACCATTGAGCAGATTCCTGACCCCATGCCGCCCGCCAAAGAGCCGGAGGAGATCGGCAGCTGCGAGGAACTGTACCTGACCGGGCTGCATCTTGAACAGTACCGGCATGCCACGTATCTGCCGGATCCCTATTACCTTGAGGCCCTGAAGCGGGATCCGGGGGATATTCGCGCCAACAACGCCTACGGCACGCTTCTGCTTCGCCGGGGAAAACCCGCCGATGCCGAGCCCTTTTTCCGGGCCGCCATTGCCCGCCTGACCGGCCGGAACCCGAACCCGTACGACAGCGAGCCCTTCCTGAACCTGGGGCTCGCCCTGCTGATGCAGCATCGTCCGGATGAGGCCTATGACGCCCTATTCAAGGCCACCTGGACAGCCGCTCAGCAGGAAACCGGCTATTTCTTCCTCGCCTGTATTGACTGCCGGCGCGGGGAATATGACCTGGCCCTTGAGCACATTGACCGGAGTCTGGTAAGGAACGGACATCATATCAAAGGCCGGGCCCTGCGCGGTCTCATCCTCGATGTCCTTGGCCGGAAGGAGGAGGCGACCCTCGCATTCCGGGACAACCTCCGCATTGACGCCTTTGACTATGTCTCGCGCATTGAAAGCGGCGACACGGACGGTGCCGTGTCCATGATGGGCTCCCGGGTGAGCAGTTACATCGAGTGCGCCATCGACTACGCGGAGGCCGGTTTCTATCCGAAGGCCCTCCATGTCCTGTCCCTGTGTCCCGTCGAATCCCCCATGCTCTGGTACTACCGGGCATTCTATCTGGAACAGACCTGCGACCCGGACGGGACAAAGGAGGCGCTGATGCGCGGTGCCAGGGCGGATCCCCTTTACTGTTTCCCCAACCGGACAGAGGACATTGCCGTTCTTGAATATGCCATCTGGAACAACAAATCCGATGCCCGTGCCCCCTATTATCTCGGCTGTCTCTGGTATGACAGGCGCCAGTACGAGGATGCCATCCGCTGCTGGGAACGGTCCTCCCACCTGGACCCCGAATTCCCCACCGTCTGGCGCAATCTCGCCCTTGCCTACTACAATAAGCGTGGGAATGCCTTCAAAGCGCGGGTCTGCATGGAAGGGGCACACGTGCTAGATGAACAGGATGCCCGTGTCCTACTGGAGCTCCATCAGCTGTACGGAAAGCTGAATGTTGACCTGGAAAGCCGCCTTGAGTTCCTTGAAAAGCGCCTGAAAACCGTCCTTACCCGGGATGATCTGTGCATCGAGTACTGTACGTTGCTCAACGATATGGGCCGCTGTCAGGAGGCGCTGGGGATCATCCTGGACCGTCATTTCCATCCCTGGGAGGGCGGCGAGGGGAAGGTCACCGGCCAGTACGCCTTCGCCCTTACCCGGCTCGGCATCCTGGCCCTGCAGACAGGGAGGGCCGACAAAGCCGCCGCCCTGTTCCGAAAAGCCCTCCGCTATCCGGAAAACCTCGGCGAAGGCAAACTGGAAGGGCAGAAGGACAACCACCTGTATTATTTCCTGGGCCTGGCGGAGCGGGCACTGGGACATGCCCAAGCGGCCGAGTCCTGCCTCACCCGGGCCGCCTCCGGGAGCGAGGAACCGGCCTCTGCCATGTACTACAACGATCAGCCGGCCGACATGATCTTCTACGAGGGAATGGCCGCCCTGGCACTGGGTAACGAAGAGCAGGCCAGGAGCCGCTTTCACAGGCTGATCTCCTACGGGGAAAAGCACTATTACGACCGGGTGAAAATCGACTACTTTGCCGTCTCCCTCCCGGATCTGCAGCTCTTTGATGACGATCTCACCGCCCGCAACCGGATCCACTGTCTGTACCTGATCGGGCTGGGCAGTATGGGCCTTGGGGACAGTGACCGGGCCCGGGACTGCTTTGACCAGGTTCTTGAGGCCTACTGCGCACACCAGGGGGCTCTCCTGCACCGCCGTCTCCTGACTGACATGCCCCGCTGAATCTGTCCGCCATTTGCCGCTCAGGGGCGGCACCTTAACCG
>JAFUBF010000099.1 GCA_017460325.1 Clostridia bacterium
CTTGCCGACCTCAATGGAGCCCTTGGTGCCGTCAATGCCAAGCTGTTTCGCGCCGTTGATGGTGTAGCCCAGCAGCATTTCCTCCATGCTCATTCTCTCTTCGAGAGGCGGAAGCGCGCCATCGCCTATGTCGTATTCATGGGCGCGGGTTTTTTCGGTTCTCGAGCGCGTCATGCCGACCTCCATGCCGTAAAAGGGATTCCAGTTATTCAAATCCTCAAAGGTGATGTTGTCGCTGGACCAGGTCACAAGCGCGCCGCTGTCCCAGACCGTTTTGCTGCGGTACATCTTCATGGCGCGTTCCTTACCGAGCCAGGTGCTCGTGACCGCTATGTCTTCCGTGAACCACCAGGGAGTGTAGTTTGCAATCACGCCAAGCTTCGCAAAACGATCCAGATCGGCGTCATCCTGGATTTCCAGATGGGCACAGGTGACCTTCACATGGAAGTCGTCTCCGAGTTCTTTCCTTGCCATCTCCACACCGTCCAGCACCGTGCGGGACGCACGCTCGCCGACGGTGTGCAGGTGAAGATCCAGATTCTCCTCGTTGAGCTTCTTCAAAAGCTTCGCAATTCCCTCTGTGGAAAAAGCAGTAACGCCCGTCGTATGGACATCCACATAGGGCGTAACCATGGCCGCGGTATGGATCTTCTGCGTGCCGTCCATGAAAATCTTCATGGTATGAACCTTCAGGTGCTCCGTGTTATACGTGTCGCGGAAGCGCTTCAGCTCCTTGAGGCCCTCCTCGGCATCCCGCTCCGCATCGACCACAAGGCTGCCGTCGATATAAACGGGCAGCTTTCCCTGCCTGTCCAGCTCACACAGGCGCTTATAGACCTTCTCATGGAACGTGGAATCCCCCGGAAGGCCGGCGTCAAAGACACAGCTCACGCCGTAGGTCACCGAAAAATCGATCCAGCGCTGGAGTGCCGCGTCGACCTGTTCGTCGGTCAGCTCCATGGAGCTGTCGAGAATGATCGGAATTTCCGCTGCGCCTTCAATACAATTACCGGTCACATGCCCGTCTTTCCTTACATAAATGGCAAGTCCCGGTATGGGGTCGAGCGTGTCATCGGTAATGCCGTGCCTGGCAAGGATCCTGGAGTTCACCCAGATGCTGTGTCCCTCTGCTTCCTGAATCTGCAGCTCGGCATCCGGGCAGATCGCATCAAGATCCTCCTTAACGATATCGTGGCCATTCAGGTATTTTTTCTCCAGAACGAACCGGTAGCGCTTTTTACCGGGATTCTTTTTGATATAGTCCGCCATAAAGTCCAGCACCGCCTGCTTGCCGCTGCACTCAATACGCGGTCCCATTTCCGCATACTCGAATCCGACCGGTATGGTCACATGAACGTGGCTGTCGATGATGCCGGGCATGATGAAACTGCCGCCGAGGTCGGTGACCTCGCCCTCAAAGGCCGAAAGCCCGGCCTCATCGCCCACGTAGACGAACTTGCCGTCCTTCACCGCGAGAGCGGCGGCCATCGGATTTTTGCTGTCAGACGTAAAAATCTTTGCGTTTTTGAAGATTTTGTCAGCTTTCATGCTTTGCCTCCTGATCATACATATTTTCTGTTATATTGACATGCTTTGTCCTGCGGAGAGGTCCTCCGGGCAGAACAGCATGAGACAGACGCGGAAATCCGTTCTTTTCAATCATTGTAATACTACAGTTCTGCCCGGTCAGTGTCAAGGGTGTGTTCCAGAATGGCAAATTCCGAGCTGTGCTGACCGGGAGACAGAGGACGGTTCTCTGTCCTGACTCATATCAGGAACCGTCCCCGATTTTTTCGGTCACGTTTTACCTGGAGAATACTTTCTTCCCCTCAAAGTAGGTCGCCCGGGGTCTGGCTGTGTGAATCTGATCGACCGGGCAGGACAGCACGTCCCTGTCGACGAGGAGGAAGTCGGCGTATTTGCCTTCGCGGATGCTGCCTCTTTCCTCTTCAATGAACATCTGCCTTGCACAGTTGATGGTCAGGGCCGTGAGGGCCTGCTCGCGGGTCAGAGCCTCTTCAGGCCACCAGGGCTCCCCTTTCACGACAGGGTCTACGCATGTGACCGCAATCTCCATAATGCCGAACGGGTCGTCAGGACAACCGCTCAACGCAGGATAATCCGAGTGGGACGACACGTTGATGCCGGAATCGAAAAACGATTTCATGGGATATGTCTTATCCTCCATGCCCGCAGGAACCATGGATTTCAGGGTCTCAGCCGCTCCGGTCGGCATATTATGCCAGAGCATGCCTTCGGTTGCATAGATCTGATGATCCGCCATACGCTGCCAATCCGACGGGAGAACGTTGCGCACATGAACGACCGTATTGCGCATTTCATCCTTCCCGCCGTTGATGAAGGCATTGACGCTGCGATTCACGGCCTTGTTGCCCATTGTGTGGATGTGCATGGACAGGCCCTTTTCGTTGGCCTTGCGGGTAATCTCTGTGGTCTCTTCCTCCGTCCAGTTGACGAGCCCCTGGTGTCCGTCGGGATATAACGGCTCCACAAAGCCGGTACCGCCTTCCACCGTGCCGTCCATGAAGAGTTTGACCCAGTTCGGCAATACGTGCCTGGTGGCATATTTCCTGACCTCATCGGCTTTGGCGAGGGCCGCATCCACATCCATCCAGCTCTCGATCTCATAGCTCAGGCCCAATATGAAGTGCATGTCGTCGGCATCATCCATCTGCCGGGCAGCCTGATAGAGATGGTCGTTAAAGAAATAGGGCGACCAGCCATCCATATACATGGTGTAGCCCTCTGACAGCATCTGCTCTTCAATCGATTTGATCGTCACCTTTGCCGTATCAACGGAGAAGAGCCTGTCGTTATCCAGGAAGGAACGCACATAGGTCCCGGCCTGTTCCTTGAGGAAGCCGGTAGGCGTGCCGTCGGCGCCCATCGCGATCTCGCCTCCGCGTATCTCTGTTTTGAGCACGGTGCCGTCTTCCTTCATGATGCCCGCGTTGACCAGGCTGATGGTGTTCACCACGCCCTTGTGGCCTTCCTCATCCGCAAAGTAGATGGGGATCTCATCGCATATGGCATCGAGCTGCTGGCGGGTCGGAAGCCTGTCATGGATAAGATGGTAATCCCAGCCGAAGCCGAACACCGTATTGATGCCGTTGGCCTTTGCCTTCTTCACTGCGTCCGGAACAGTCTCCGTCAGGAACTTGTTCACGTCGCCCTTCGCTTCGACGACCGCCCCGACCATCGGCATGGCATGGCCGGTAAAATAATGCGCATGGCCGTTGCCGCAGGAGGGCATCACGAGCCCCTGCCCGGTATAGTCCAGAACCTCTGTCTTTCCTTCTTCAACGAAGGCTTCTGCGCCCTTCCTGCCGCCCACATAGATGAATCTGCCGTCCTTGACGGCAAACGCTTCGGCAAGCTGACTGTCTTCGGCAGTGAATATCCTGCCAAAGACGACAAGGTCAGCGCGCTTCCTGTTTTTCATAGGTTTCTGCTCCTTCCCGATTCCGGTTTCTTCCGTTTCCTTTTCCATTTTTCAATCTTCGTCATACTACAGTTCTGCCCCGTCATTACAGCAGATAGTACTTGACCAGGAAATGGCTCCTGTTCCAATCGACCATCTTTACCTCGGACTCTTTTGCCGGATGGATGTCGAACTCATCGAGGACCATCACATTTTTGTCCTTCAGGTCGTAGAGCGGCCATTCCTTGGCCTTGCCGTCCGGGGAGATGTCCGCGGAGAGCGAAGGATCCCCGGTCTTGGCAAACTGAACCCACATCCTGCGCATGGTCTTGCTGAAGGTCGCGTCATAGGGTCTTCCGTCGGTCATTTCGGGATGGCAGAATACGATGGGAAGTTCTTCCCCGTGCGCACTCTTCAATATAGGCATGGAAGATTCAACCCTGTAGTAATAGGTGTACGATTTGCCGCCGGCCTTTGTCAGGCTCTCAGACATCCCGATGGCGCCCTCAACAAACCAGCTGTGGGTGAACAGACGGCTGTCAGCCTCCCATTCCTCTGTCGACTCTTCCTTGCAGCAGCTTTCGATATTCGCCCTCTCTTCATCCGTCAGAAGCCCGGCATATTTCTTCGCCTTGCGGTCAGCGGCCCATTCTTTGAAGCCTTCCAGGCCCATGACAGACACGAAGAAATTCATCTCATCCTTGTTGCAGCCCTGAAGGAACGCTATCTCCTTCGCCGCTCCGTTTTCGAAGGCCGCATACGGTTCCAGCGGCAGAATGCGTCCGTCCCTGACGGGCATCAAACGCAGTATGAGCAGCTCATCCACCGTATCCACCAGCTTCTGCGTATCGACCTTATTCAGGTCGGCGACGGTTTTGCAGCCGAGGGCCTGCATCAGATCATTCGTACAGGCGACGGATTCTTCCGGGGAAATCGTCAGCGCGGGAGAGCCGCTCTGCGCGATGACCTTCCTGAAATACTTCTGGGTGCCTGCAATCAGCGTAAGCAGAACTACGCTCACGGCACCGGCAGATTCACCCCAGATCGTCACGTTGTCGGGGTCGCCGCCGAAGCCTGCAATGTTCTCATGAACCCACTTCAGCGCCATTGCCTGGTCCAGGAGCCCCAGATTCTGCGCGTCGGGATAGTCCGCGCCATCGGGCAGATGCGACAGATTCAGGAAGCCGAAGACGCCAAGCCTGTATTGGATATTCACGACGATGACATCCGGATTCTCTTTGACGAACTCGGCGCAGTCAAACAGCGCCATGTCTGCACTGCCCCCAATAAAGGCACCGCCATGGATCCACACCATGACCGGCTTCTTCCCGGCAGAGGCATCCTCGCCCTTCCATACGTTCAGATACAGGCAGTCTTCCCCCTGATGGCTGCTGATCGACTGATCCTGGCAGGCGGCCTTCCCAAAGTTGTACGCCTCGTAGACGCCGTCGTCAGGCACGACATCCACCGGGGCCTTCCAGCGCAGTTCCCCGACGGGCTGCTTTCCCACAAAGGGTATGCCCTTGTAGGTGATGACATTGCCCGTCTTTCTGCCGACGAAGGTTCCGTTGACACACTTTACTGCCAGCGACCTGTCGTAATCTTCGCCTGTGATCCTCCTGTTCTCATCGTGCTGAGCCAAAGCCTTCTGCTGCTCTTCCGCCGCATCCAGAGTTCCCGGTACCTTAGCCATCGTGCTCATTGTTCCGTCCTCCTTGAATAATGCATCATGTATTTGGATTTTGAGAGGGGCTCATACCCCGAAAAGGCTGAA
>JAFUBF010000100.1 GCA_017460325.1 Clostridia bacterium
GGCCTCGGCCATCCGCTGTTTGTTATAGGTGATTTTGACAAACATGGCGGTAAAGACGGCCAGACAGTGCTGCACCGTATCAGAGGCGTCGTAGAACAGTTCCTTGTCCTCCTGCATATCCTTGTTGTAGGAAAGAGGAAGGCCCTTCATGGTGGTCAGCAGGCCCATGAGCGCACCGTAGACCCGGCCGGTTTTCCCGCGAATCAGCTCCGCCACGTCCGGATTCTTTTTCTGCGGCATGATGGAGGAACCGGTGGCAAACGCATCGTCCATTTCGATGAAGGCAAATTCGCTGGAGCACCAGAGAATCAGTTCCTCGCAGAAACGGGACAGGTGCATCATGGTGAGGGCCGAGGCCTGAAGGAAATCAAGGAAATAGTCCCGGTTGCTGACGCCGTCCAGGCTGTTCATGGTGATACGGCTGAAGCCGAGGAGAGAGGCGACCCTGTCCCGGTCAAGGGGATAGGTGGTGCCGGCCAGTGCACCGGAGCCCAGGGGCATTTCATCTGCCTGTTCATAGGTGAAAGCGAAATGGCGCATGTCGCGCAGGAACATCTCCACATAGGCCATGAGATGATGGGCAAGGGTGATGGGCTGGGCGTGCTGCAGGTGGGTATAGCCCGGCATGGCGGTATCCAGATGCGCCTCAGCGGTATTCAGGAGGGCATTTATCAGGGACCGCAGCAGGTCCGTGATTTCCCGGCAGGCATCCATGACGATCATGTGATTGTCAAGGGCCACCTGATCGTTCCGGCTGCGGCCGGTGTGCAGCCGTTTCCCGGCCTCCCCGATGCGCTCAATGAGCAGCGTTTCCACGTTCATATGGATGTCCTCGGCATCCACCGTCCAGGTGATGCTTCCCTTGCGGGCATCCTCGAGAATGCCGTTCAGACCCTCCACGATTGCCTTTGTATCTTCTTCAGAGAGGATGCCCTGAGCGCCCAGCATGGTGGCATGGGCAATGGATCCCAGGATATCCTGCTCGTACATTCTGTTTCCGATTTCGACGCATTCATCAAATTCAAGTACCATCTGATCCGGATCCTTGCTGAACCGGCCACCCCATAATTTCATTGAAATCCTCCCACGGGTTCGATATAGTCATGTTCTGTTCGCGGCGTAATGCCCGGCGAATGTGGCAAGTATAGCATGAACGCTCCTGAATTGCAAAGAAAACTGTTTGGCTTCCGGCGCCACGGGATGGATCTGAGCTATCTCCGGCAAATCCGTGCAGAGCACCGGGCCCAGTCCAAGGAGGCTTTTGACGGTTCAGGTGAAAAACCCCATTCAGGCCCATCTGAAGCGATGATATGTGATGTCACGGGCGGTATCAGGTCAATCCATCCACGGTGCCGGCACAGATAAATCCCGGAAAGAGACTCCTATTTGGCCGAATGACCAGGCAGGTTCCCTCAATGGCCAGTGTCCCCTGATTTGATCCGTTCCGGTTGACCGTGTAAAAATGAATATTGACATTCTGCCGGGAGCGTACTATGATGTGTAGCGCACTACACATACGGCTGTACAGAGGATGGACAGGCCGTTCTGAGGAGGCAATTCCCTGCGAATTGAAACATGATGTGTGAAAAGGATATCGGATTTCTGATCAAGCAAATCAGTAATCATGTCCGGATGCGGGTGGATCTGGAGCTGAGCGCCTATGACCTGACGCTCTCGCAGCTCCATGTCATGCGGTGTGTGGACGAGGCCGGCGGAGAGACGACGCAGAAGGCGATTGAGCAGTCACTGAACGTGTCCCATCCCACCGTCGTCGGACTGATTTCAAGGCTTGAGAAAAGCGGTTATGTATCCTCCCGGAGTGGAGAGGGAAAACAGAGAAGCAAGCGGATTCGAATGACGGAACGCGGTCAGATGCAGTGGAACCGGCTTGCCGAAAACAGAGACAGGACCGATGCGCTGCTCCTTAACGGATTCAGTGAATCGGAAAAAGAGTGCCTCAGCCGGATGTTGAACAGGATTTACCTGAACATTCAGTCGGAGGAGAGCAGCGAAGGGGGAGTTTCCACTTGATTAAGCGAATGAAAACACTGGCAGGCAGTATACGGGAATACAGGAAGGCATCTATCCTGACGCCGTCGTTTGTCGCGCTTGAGGTGGTTCTGGAATGCATTATTCCGTACCTGATGGCCCGGCTGATTGACCGGATGACAGGGGAGAGCCTGAGTCCCATTCTCGGTACCGGTGTGATTCTGATTCTGGCGGCCATGTGTTCGCTGGTCTGCGGCGTGATGTCAGGCCGGTGTGCCGCCACCGCCGGATGCGGCTTTGCCAAGAATCTGAGAAAGGATCTGTTTCACCGGATTCAGACCTTTTCCTTCTCGGACATTGACCGGTTTTCAACGGCATCCCTGGTGACCCGTATGACAACGGATGTCAGCAATGTGCAAAACGCCTTTCAGATGCTGATCCGCATTGCCGTCCGGACCCCGATGATGCTGATTTTCTCCATTGCCATGAGCGTGGCCATCAGCGCAAGGATGTCCGTGATCTTTTTTGCGATTGTGCCGGTTCTCGGACTGGGCCTGTTCCTGATCTCCCACACCGTGCTCCCGATCTTCAAGCGGATCTTCGTGCGGTATGATGCGCTCAACAACTCCGTCCAGGAAAATGTGGCCGGCATCCGGGTGGTCAAGTCCTTTGTCCGGGAGGAGTTTGAACAGAAGAAGTTTGAAAATGCCAGTGAGGAAGTGCGGAAGGACTTTTCTCACGTGGAACGGATCCTTGCCCTGAACAACCCCATGATGATGACCTGCATGTATGTGGCCATGCTCCTGGTCAGCTTTTTCGGTGCACGCATGATTGTCCTCTCCGGGGGAACGGATCTGACCACCGGTCAGCTTTCCTCGCTGATCAGCTATGGCATTCAGATCCTCTCATCCATGATGATGCTCTCCATGGTCTTTGTCATGATCACCATTGCTTCCGAGAGCGCAGGACGTATTGTGGAGGTCCTTGAGTACGAAAGTACCCTGACATCACCGCTGAATGCCCTGACCCGTGTCCCGGATGGCAGCATTGATTTTGACAATGTCTCGTTCCGGTACAGTACCGGAAGCGGCCGGGATGCGCTGACGGGGATCAATCTCCATATCAGGAGCGGGCAGACCGTGGGAATTATCGGCAGCACCGGCTCCTCCAAGACCACGCTGATTCAGCTCATTTCCCGCCTGTACGATACCACAGAGGGCGTTGTCCGGGTCGGCGGGCACAATGTCCGGGAATATGATCTGGATGCGCTTCGCCAACAGGTGGCGGTGGTTCTGCAGAAAAATGTCCTGTTCTCGGGAACCATCCGGGACAACCTGCGCTGGGGAAAAGAGGATGCCACGGACGAGGAGATCCGCAAAGCCTGCCGGATCGCCCAGGCGGATGAGTTTGTCCGGTCATTCCCGGAGGGCTATTACACCTATATCGAGCAGGGCGGCACCAACGTTTCCGGCGGACAGAAACAGCGCCTGTGTATTGCCCGGGCCCTTCTCCGGCATCCGAAGATCCTGATCCTGGATGATTCCACCTCGGCGGTGGACACAAGGACGGATGCCCTGATTCAGCGCGGCTTTGCAGAGGAAATCCCCGATACCACCAAGATCATCATTGCCCAGCGTGTCTCCTCCGTGGAACATGCGGACGTGATTCTGGTCATGGAGGGCGGCCGGATTGCGGAGCAGGGAACCCATGAGGAACTGATGGCGCACCAAGGCATTTCTTATGAGATTTATACCATCCAGACCCATGGAAAGGAGGTGGCGTAAATGTCTCAGAACCGCGGCAGACGAAACCGGCCGATGCCGGGAACCGGCCTCAGTAAAATTGATCCGAAAGTGCTTTTGCGCCTCCTTCGCTTCATTATGGCCGGGTACAGAAAAGAACTGCTGGTTGTGCCCGTATGCATTGTGATTTCCGCCTTATCCTCCGTGGTGGCCACCATGTTCATGCAGCGCCTGATTGATCAGTGCATTATCCCCGGACTTTCCCTCGGGTATAACGCCATTGAGGCACAATTGCTGTCCATTCTCATGACCATGGCCTGCATTTATCTGCTGGGTGTTGTGGCCTCTTTCGTTCAGACCCGCACCATGGCCACCGTCACCCAGGGGACACTGAAACGGTTCCGGGATGCCATGTTTGACCGCATGGAAACCCTCCCGATCCGGTCTTTCGAGACGCATCAGCATGGCGAGATCATGAGTACCTATACCAACGATACGGATGCCATCCGGCAGCTGATCGGGCAGAGCATTCCCAATGTCATCCAGTCGGTCATGTCCGTCGTTTCCGTCTTCGTCATGATGCTGATTTACAGTGTCTGGCTGACGCTGCTGGTGCTTGTGGTTCTGGCGCTCATGCTCTGGATCACCGGAAAACAGGGGGGCCGGGGCGGCGCCTATATGGTGGCGCAGCAGAAATCCCTGGCGAAAGAGGAAGGGTTTATCGAGGAGATGATGGAAGGGCAGAAGGTGGTCAAGGTCTTCTCCCATGAAAAGCAGAACCTCGTGACCTTTGACAAACTCAATGAGCAGCTCTTCCATGACGGGGAACAGGCCAACCAAATCAGCAATACCCTGATGCCCATCCTGAACAACATCGGCAACCTGATGTACGTGCTCCTGGCCATTGTCGGCGGCCTCCTGGCCGTCATGAAGGTGCCGAACCTTTCCCTGAGGGGAATTGAACCCATCACCATCGGCGCCATCGTGTCTTTCCTGGGTATGTCCCGTCAGATGTCCCAGACCGTGGGACAGATTTCCATGCAGGTGTCCATGGTCGCCATGGGCCTGGCCGGTGCCACCCGGATTTTCACCCTCATGGATGAAAAGCCCGAGGAGGACAACGGCTATGTCAACCTGGTCAACGCGAACATTGCCGAAGATGGAACCATTACCGAGTCTCCGGTGCCGACCGGACACTGGGCCTGGCGGCACACCCACCGGGAATCCGGCATCACGGAATACAAGGAACTGCGCGGCGATGTGGTGATGGAGCACGTGGACTTTGGCTATGTGCCCGAAAAACAGGTGCTGCATGACATTTCCCTGTACGCTCATCCCGGCCAGAAGATCGCCTTTGTCGGGGCGACCGGTGCCGGTAAGACCACCATTACCAACCTGATCAACCGCTTTTATGACATTCCGGACGGAAAGATCCGGTATGATGGCATCAACATCACCAAGATCTGCAAGCCGGATCTTCGCCGGTCGCTGGGTGTCGTCCTTCAGGAGGTCAACCTGTTTACCGGAACCGTGATGGAAAACATCCGGTACGGACGCCTGGATGCGACGGACGA
>JAFUBF010000101.1 GCA_017460325.1 Clostridia bacterium
GTCTTACTTGAGTTGAGAAGATATCCGAGTACACAATCTAATATTTCCGTAGAAATGTATTCAAAACTCAGAGTAATAAGGAATGCTCCCCGTAGACTCTGCGGATCAGTCGGGATGAGGATGGAACGCTTCATGCCGAAGAACGCGACAGGGCTGCTTTTGAGGTGGCAAAGAACCGGCTTACGGATGCATATCTGAAGAACCATGCACTGTTTGCCACGGAAGAACTCTCCAACACCGTCGCCAATACCTCTAACCTGTATGAGCAGAACGGAACGATCTATATTGTGTCTACCTGGCTGAACGGGCAAACTTTCGCGGATGCAGAGATCAGTACGTTGCACGACTGTATTGCGCTTGTTCTGAGCACAGCCAAAGTGCTGAAAAACATCCATGAGGCGGGTTTTCTGTATCTCGACCTGAAGCCGGAGAACATTCTGACCATCAGGGGCAGTCTGGATCTGGTGCAGCTGTTTGACTTTGACTCCATGATTTCCATGGGAGATCTGGAGGCCGCCATACGCAGCAATGATCCTGTTGTTTTGATGACCTATTACACCCGTGGTTATGCACCGCTTGAGCTGCAGACGGGGAAACTCCGTCAGATCGGCAGACATACGGACCTGTACAGCCTTGGCGCGGTATTGTTTGAAGCGCTTTGGCACAGAACGCCAACCGCTTTTGATTGCGAGGAAAATACGGAGTACGATTTTTCAGCAATGACATATCCCCGCGCAAACTATCAGGACACGCTTTTCCGGGAACTGACGGCATTCTTTCATAAGACTCTGGCCAGCTATCACGGGGACCGATATCAGGATGCGACAGAAGCAATAACGCAGCTGAAGACAATTCTCACACTGGCGGATGAGACGAGGCCGTATCTCTTCTCAACCCCTGTCTCTTGGCCGGAATTCTTCATCGGGCGTGAAACGGAAATCGAAGCCCTGTCTCATCTGCTCCATACACCGGGGCAGCATATCTTTAATCTGTATGGCATGGGTGGTATCGGAAAGAGCACACTGGTCAGGGCCTGGCTGAACATTCACCGAAATGAATATGACGCGGTGCTTTGGTTATACAATCAGGGGAAAACAGCGGAGCTGATCTGTGATGATCTGGCAATTCATGTCAACACTGTCCAGAGGATGAAGGAAGAGTCGATGGAAGAGTATCTCAAAAGGAAACTCCGGACTCTGACTGAAATCGTTTCCCGGCAGCACATCCTTGTGGTTGTAGATAATGTGCTGTCGGAGCATCTGGAGGATTTAAGGCCGCTCCTGAACGTGGGCTGGCATGTCCTGCTCATATCCCGTGCCGCTCTGGCAGAAGGACTGTATCCGTCTTTCTGCGTGGAAGAGATGAAAATAAACGCGCTGGCCAGTCTGTTTTTGCGGTACGCACATGCTGAGATCAGCAGTTACGAAGATGTCCGGGATTTTGAAACCATTGTTAATACGGTTCATGGTCATACGCTGACGGTGGAACTGTTGGGTCGCCAAATTGCCAGGAGCTATCTGACCCTTCATGAGGCGGCGGAAATGGTGGAACAGGCGGGTTTCCGTGCATTGCCCGGAGAGAAGATCAATTACATTCATGATCAGCAGGCATTTACGGCACCCCTGACCAAAATACTCGACCAGTTGGTGGAGATTGACCGGTTTACAGAGGAGGAGAAACAGCTACTCCGTATTCTTGCCATGCTGAAAATGCCCGGTATCCGGGTCAGTTTGTTACGTGACCTGACGTCATCGGAAATGATTGAAACCGTTCATCGACTGGAATCCTGCGGCTGGCTGTCCGTGGAGTCCCAGCGAATCGTCTTCCATCCGATGATGAATGAATATATCCGAACCTGGACATGGACAGCAAAAACCCGGGAAACACTGGATGGAATGCTGATCAGGTTGCATCATAAGATCAATCCCGATGAGAAACAGCCGGATTTGGACAAGCAGTATCCATCCGACTATCGTTCACTGCATGAACTGCTTTCGATTGCGGAACAGCTTCTTCGATTTGCTGTTCCCGGTACTCCTGCCAGTCAGCTCCTGACATTTCGTGTTCTGATGGATGCACCGGTGGATGAGGACAGGGCGGTGCTTGATCGGATGCTGCAACTGCTTGACAATCCGTATTACCTGGATGAAAGATGTGTTCTTCGTCTGTATGAAACCTCAGCCTTCCTGCTTGGGCGCCTTGAATATTATCAGGATGCGTATGACGTATTGAAGGAGATGAAAGCATATCTGAAAAAGCATCCCAGTCATTATTACGCCTCCTGGTATCACCGTGCAAAAGCTGTCATTGCCAACAACCGGTTTGGCCGTGAAAAAGATGCCAAGTGTTTGAAGCATGAGGATGCCGCCATCAGGGAGGCCTCTGCATCCAGACATCCGGATGCACGCCGCCAGCTTGCCGCAGTGCTGCTTAACAAAACGCAGACTTTCCTTGAAACACGAAGCATGATGCACCTCTGCGGTGAGATGCTGAATGAAGCTGGCCTTTTGCTGAAAGGTGAGCCGGAAAGTGATTATGAACGTTATCATTACGATTGTGTATCCGCTGTATACTATGCCATGATCGGTGATGAGAAATCCTCCCTTGCCCATATGCGCAGTGCAACGAAACATGCGGATGAGGGCAAAGATTCGCCGCTGGCATTTGCAGAACACCTCCTGGACGAGGCGGCTGTTACGTTTATTGAACTTGACAGACTGACGGATGCCATTGATACAGTGAAGGAAGCAATCGCAATATGCGACGAACACGAAGACATCCGTCGCTACCGGGAAGTTCGATTTGACGCATATCTCTTCCTGGGAAGAATTTATGCGATGAATCAGGAATATGTAAAGGCAGAAGAGACTTTTACCAAAGCTGAGAACCATGTCGGCGACTCGCCGCATGAATGGAGATTTCCGCTCTGCCCGAAAGATATCAGAGAGAAAGCAAGGGCAGAGAGAAGACGGAAAGCTGATTGACCGACCATCTGAAGCGCTGTGAAGTTCGCGGCGCTTTTTTGTTTTTACACCGGCAAATCCAATTTTCAAAATCCCTGTGATAGTCTTAGGGCGAGCGGATCAAGAACGCTTAATCACGAACAGGGAGGGACGAAAATGAATGGAGCTCAGATCGCTCACTATCTGAAAATAGTGGGCAAAGGCAAAGAGGTGGCAGGTATTACGGCAATCTATCGTACCGGAATGCTTGTCGGCGCGGGGCAGGCTATTGTTGGTATTGCCGCTGCCTATGTTGTGTATTGTATCGGTAAGTGGGGATATGGGAAACTCATGACTTACCTGCAGCAAAACGGGTACATTGGGGCTGCGGGGGATGCGGTCTGATGCCGGGACGCAAACAGATGCCTGGAATGGCCTACCAGGTCATTTCGCAGGATGCGCAGCAGGCGGTGCTGGAATACACGTATTTTTGCCCATACTGCATGCGGAAAACGACAGCCCGATCTGTCGCCTATTCTCCCGACTATAAACGTCTGGAAACGGGAGGTTTTTACGACGCACTGGCCTGCGGCGAATGTGGCGAGACCGCCGATGTTCGCTTCTGGTGGACAATGAGAATTGATTCAGGAAAAGGAGAACATTACCAATGAAAAAACGGATGACTATAGCGCTCTTCATTCTGCTTCTCACGATCACTTTATCAATCGCCATGGCTGAGGGGAGCGTTGATCTCTCCGGCTATTCTCTTGAAGAACTGATTGAGATGAGGTCGAGCCTGACAGAAGAGATCTCAAGCCGCCCCGGTGGAGAAAAGATGGTGCTGGGGGCCGGCCAGTATAAAATCGGCGAGGATCTGCCAGCCGGTGTCTATACGTTCAGGTTTGTTCAGAATGGAGATCACGAATATTCAAGAACCGAGTACTATGTTTACGAAAACGAATCCATGTACAAATACGATATTGATCGGTTATGGCTTGGTGACATGCCAAGAGTACAGGGCTCCCTCAAAGGTGATGGCGAAACACGGATCGGTCTTTATCTCGGTGAGTATCTGAGTCTCCGGTATAACGGTGCAGAAGTTGCCCGTGTTGGGAATGTGTCTGAACGTGGCAATGGTTATATAGCCCCGGATGGAACCGCGATTCCAAAGGGAAACTATACGATTGGTGAAGAGATCCCTGCGGGAACATACAAGGTTTATTTCAACGGA
>JAFUBF010000102.1 GCA_017460325.1 Clostridia bacterium
CAGGGCGTTTCCAACATGGAAATCGCCAAGACTGACCTGAAGGGCTTTGAGCGGGTGACCCGGAAGTACGGTGTGGACTATGCGATCCGGAAGGACCCTTCACAGGATCCGCCAAGGTATATCGATGCGCTGAAAAACTATATCGATGACGATTATGAGTTTGGTGAAACGGATTATATCCGGGATGCCGACCGGATTCCGTCGGAAACGGAATCTGCCATGCGTCTGCGTATCTCCAACAACTACCAGAAAATCCGGGATGTGTATCAGGGAATTCTGGGAACGCTGCCGCAGATGTACGTGTTTACCGAACCGAACACCGGCGCCTTTGGCAATGTGGAACTGGCATCGATTATAAACGGAAACAATATCCGGCAGGATTATCCGATTAACTATAACCGTCAGGGAACGGCGCTCAATACCAAGGATTCATCCGCTTATGATCTGAGTTACATTTATGTATCCGGCAACCAGCCGGTGAACCATCTGCTCATGCGTGTCTGGGATGATACGGCAGATGAGCAGAGCTTTGCAGTTGGCAATGAGACCGAGGCAAACCGCTGGATGCTGGTCAAGGGCGTGGCGGAATTCGGCAATACCAACATTACGCTGACGACGGAGCCTGACGGAGAGGCAACACTGGCGCTTCGCGGTCTTATGATTGACGACTGTGAACTCAATGTGCGGATGGTCGGCAGTGCGGCCGGGCGGCAGAGTGTGTATCTCCGAACAGACCGGAATACGCATGCCGGAATCGAGATCTCCGTTGAAGACGGCGTGATGTACATCCGGGAAGCCGGGCAGAGCCTTGAAACCTGGTTCCAGAAACCGATATCCTTCATGCAGGCCACAGTTTCCCGTCAGGAGGAGGAACTGGCCGGACGGATTGCCTATGCGCAGGCGATTCTGGAAAATGAATCGGATGCCACGCGGCGCAGTCAGGCACAGGAAACCCTGAATCAGTTGCGGCGGATCAAGGTGCAGGGCATTTCAGACGGTGCGGAATCGGCGGAGGCCCGGTACAGTTCAAGTACAAGGACAAACATCCAGCTTCATGTCCGGCTGATCGGGGACAAACTGACGGTCTGGGTGAATAATCAGGTCGTGGTCAGTGATCTTGAGGTTCGGTCGCATGGGCGAGGTGTGGTGGCACTGGGGGCCGGCGTGACGGACGGATCGTACAAAGCGCTGGATCCGGTTGACGTGGTGGACGGCATTTTCGAGGGCCTCGAGGTCATGCCGGTCAATTCCAGCAATTCCGTTTACTATACCTATACAACAAGAATTGCCACCACCAGCCGGAGTGTGGCGGACAACATTGCGTCCTTTGTCAGTCTTGCCATTGAGAAGGTGCGTACTGCACTGACCTTTAAGTAAAGTTTCAGTCCTCAGGGGAAGCCTTTACCGGTTTACCTTTCGGAACGGGATGATAGATTAATTGGAAGGGAGGCGGAAAGATGGGCAGGAAAAAGGCAATGACACTGGCGCTGCTGGTGGCATTCGCCGCCTGTGTGGTGGTGGTATTGTTCATGCTTCGTGGGCAGAAGGAAACCAAGCAGGCCGGTTCGGAAGCCAATACACGGGCACTGGTTTCCGTGATGGATAACATGACGGCCAGTGACCTGAACGATGCGCTTGCCCGGTTCCGCCAGGTGTCCGATGAGGATGCCATAAAGATTACGGAGAGCATGCCCCGGTTTACGGGTGAACGGGTCAAGGTAGTCTTTACAGGAACGGGTTCTGCGGAGATGATGGATGCGCTGGCAAACGTGCTTGAGGAACGGAGCCTGAGCAGTACCTTCTTCTTTACGGAAGGGGAACTGAGGACCAGCCAGAAAGCCATAGAGACCCTCCTGGATCATGATCTTGAGGTTGGACTGCTCTATGACAACCAAGGCGGCAGCATGACGGGATCAAGCGGTGAGGAACTGGTGGCCAGTCTCTGTTCGCTTTCGTTCCTGTTCCGTGCCGGATACAATCTGATCCGAGTTCCCGTGATGAGCCGGGAAACGCCCAGCATCACCGGCCTTCGGGCGGCGACGGCCTGCGGATTTTCCGAAGTGGTGGTCACGCATTCCGAAATCAGCCTGGATGACTGTACCAGTCAGGAAGTGGCCATGCAGCTGCTTCTGGGCGTCGTCCGAGGGGATATCGTCCGTGTTTATCTGGACAGCGGCAATTCGGAGAAAGTGGTCAAGAATCTGACCGCGCTCCTGGATGCCCTGGCATCCACCAATTCGAGACTCAAAGCCCAGCAGCGTCTGGCTATCTGGACGACAGACTGGGGTCTTGCCTATCCGGTCCGACGTATTGATACGACGGAGGAAGGGTGCATCTTTACCTTTTCGGATCTGGGGAATCAGGCAGAGCTGGATTATGTCCCCCAGACGCTGAAGTCACTGAACGGCAAGGCGAGGTTTTATGTGACCCTGAACGAGGCCGTCCATGAGAAGGAAAAGGTACGGCAGGTTCTGGCGGATGGTCATGATATTGGCATCTTCATTCCGGATATTGATTCCCCGACGGCAGAGGAATATCTGACGGAGATGATTGCCTGCGAAGAGGAAATCCGACTGCAGTTCGGTTACAACAATGAGCTGCCGGTCTATGTGCCTTATGACCAGGAATTCAACCTGCTTAAGGCGGCGTCCGCCGGCGGATTCTCGCTGGCCACCTCCTATTTGTTCCCGGTGCGTCCGCAGGACACCCGGCGGATGGATGATGAGGAGGAGATCATGCTGG
>JAFUBF010000010.1 GCA_017460325.1 Clostridia bacterium
CAATCCGACAGTCCCTCCCGGGAATCTGCCGTTTCTCCTTTCTTTGTTTCCCCGTTCATCCGGTCATAAAGCACGTCGCAAAGCCCGGCCAGCGTCGGAATGTCCAGGGCCTCCGCCCGGGCCTGTTCCCCGATCCCGGCCGCTGCCAGAACCTCTGCCGCCGTGGCCCTGTCAAAGCCGTACTGACTGATCAGGTTGTTGAGCAGCGTCTTGCGGCGCATCAGAAAAATGCGGTGCAGCATTCGGTCAAAAAAGCGCTCATCCCTGACCGGACAGAGATCCCTCCGCCTGAAAACGACAAAGGTGGAATCCACTTTGGGCCGGGGCGTAAAGCAGTCCGCCGGCACCTCAAGGGCGCGTTCCAGCTCGTAGTGCATCCGGGCCAGAATGGTCAGGGGACCATAGCCATCCTCTCCCGGACAAGAAATCAGCTTGTCTGCCACCTCCCGCTGGACCATGAACGCCAGCGAGCGGGCCTGCGGCAGTTCCCGTATGACCTTGAGGAGGATCTCTGTCGTGATGTAATAGGGAATATTGGCCGCCACGCGGAGGGGGCTGTCGCCAATATGCTCCCGGCACAGCTGCGTGAGATTCAGTTTCAGCACATCTGCGTACACAATGTCCGCGTTTTTCCGTCCCTCAAGCGCCACCGTCAGATACGGACGGAGGCTCTCGTCCACCTCCACCGCCAGTACGCTTCGTGCCCGGTCGGCCAGTTGCCGGGTCAGTGTTCCCATTCCCGGTCCGATTTCAAGAACCGCATCCTCCGGCCCCACCAGGGACGCTTCTGCCACAGAGGCCATCAGGGTATCGTCCAGGATAAAATTCTGGCCGAGGCTGTGCCTGGGCGCAAAGGATGCATGACTTTTGCCTGTGTGTTTTTTCACCTTGGTCCTCGCTTGTCAGTGAATCCGAACCGGATTCTCACAGTTGGTGTCGGAAATGATGAAATGCGGACGGTGCTTGACCTCCATATAGGTTTTCGCCAGGTACTGCCCCATGATTCCCATACACATGAACTGAAGGCCCCCGATAAAGAGCACGATACAGATGGTGGAGGCCCAGCCCGCAACCGGATCGCCGAACAGAAGCCGCCGCACCGCCACGAAAATCACCATGGCAAAGGCAATCAGCGTAAAGAGGATCCCCATGTAACTGGCCACGGCCAGGGGCGCCTGAGAGAAATTGACGATCCCGTCAATGGAATACTTGAACAGGCTCCAGAACGACCACTTCGTCTTTCCCGCCGCCCGCTCGATATTCTCATACGGGAGCCACTTCGTTTTGAATCCGACCCAGCCGAAGATTCCCTTGGAAAACCGGTTATACTCGCTCATGGCGACAATGGCCTCGACCATTTCCCGCTTCATCAGGCGGAAATCCCGGGCGCCGTCCACCACATCCGCATCGCTGATCCGGTTAATGAGATGGTAAAACCGGTGCGCAAAGAAGGAACGAACCGGCGGTTCGCCTTTGCGCGTCATCCGGCGCGTGGCCACCGAGTCCACGTCCTCCTCATCGAGAATGCGGATCATCTCCGGAAGCAGGGCCGGCGGATCCTGCAGATCCGCGTCCATGACCGCCACCGCATCCGAATCCACGTTGCAGAAGCCGGCGTACATGGCCGCCTCTTTCCCGAAATTTCTCGAAAACGAGAGGTAGCGGACCCGCCCGTCTTTGGCCGCAAATTCCTTCAGAATCTCCAGGGTCCGGTCAGATGAGCCGTCATTGACAAACAGCAGGGTGAACTCAATCTCCGGCATCCCGTCCATGACTCCCCGGACCGTCTCGTAAAAAACAGGCAGAACCTCCTGCTCATTATAGCAGGGTACAATCAGTGTTACAGAGCGGATCATCTTATCCTCCGATTCCGATACGGAAGCCCTCTGCCCCCGCAACCGCTTTGAAAAAAACTGCCGCGTGTACGGCAGTTTCTGAGAAATCAGTCCTCGTCGTCCTCTTCCTCA
>JAFUBF010000103.1 GCA_017460325.1 Clostridia bacterium
ACTTAACGAGTACATCGGAAACGGTCATCCGTGGGGACTCGACCGCGTTCACGGCGGTGTACATGTTCTCCCGCCTTATGAGACAGCTTCCGGCAAGTCCTGGTACACCGGTACGGCTAACGCGATCTATCAGAACATCAGCTTTATCGACAGATACAATCCCGAGTATGTGGCTGTCCTCTCCGGCGACCATATCTACAAGATGGACTACAACGCCATGCTTCGCGCCCACATTGACAAGGGTGCCGACCTGACCATTGCGGTTCGCGAAGTGCCATGGGAGGATGCTTCCCGATTCGGAATCCTCAACACGGATGAGAACGACCGGATTGTCGAATTCGAGGAAAAGCCTGCCAATCCGAAGAGCAACAAGGCATCCATGGGCGTCTACATTTTCACCTGGTCCAAGATGCGCAAGTACCTTGAGCTCGACGAAGCCAATCCGAATTCCGAGAATGACTTCGGTAAGAACATCATCCCCGCGATGCTTGACTCCGACGAGAAACTCTTCACATACACCTTTGAGGGGTACTGGAAAGACGTGGGAACCATCGAGTCCCTGTGGGAGTCGAACATGGACCTGCTGACCCTGCCCATGCCCATCGACCTCTCCGACAAGCGCTGGCGCATCTACGCCCGGAATCCGGGAATGCCGCCGCACCATATCGACAAGGGAGGCAAGGTTTACAATTCCCTGATCACAGAAGGCTGCGAAGTGAAGGGCATTGTCCGTCATTCTGTCCTCTTTGCCGGTGTCACGGTGGATGTCGGCGCCGAGGTCACCGATGCTGTGGTCATGCCGGGCGCCATCATTGAGCGCGGGGCCGTTGTCCGTCGTGCCATCGTGGCCGAGAACGCGGTCATCAAGGCCGGTGCCATCATCGGTGAGGAGACCGGAAACATCGCGGTCGTCGGTCCTGGTGCGACCATTGCATCAGGTGAGACCGTTGCAGCGGGCGTTCAGATTGACGCCGATGCACAGTAAGGAGGTACCGATTTATGAAAGACGTAATGGGTCTTATCGTAACCGGTGAAAACGATATTCATCTGGGCGAACTTACCAGCCAGCGTGCGGTAGCCGCTCTGCCCATCGCAGGCCGTTACCGTGTCATTGACTTCCAGCTTTCTTCCATGGTCCATACGGGCATCAAGAACGTTGGTATCATCACACAGAAGAACTACTCCTCTCTCATGGACCACGTGGGTTCCGGCCGTGAGTGGGATCTCCACGGCAAACAGGGCATGGTCATCCTGCCCCCGTTCCTGACCCGGGAGAACATGGGTGTTTACAGCGGACTGCTGGACGCCCTCAAGTCCAACACCTCTTTCCTCTCCCGTTCCAAGCAGGAATACGTCGTCCTGACCAATTCCCACACCATCTTCAACATCGACTTCTCCGATGCCCTGCGTACGCACGTGTCCAAGAAGGCCGACATCACCGTTCTCTACAGCCGCAACAAGACCAGCGGTGTGGACGGAGATGACACCTTCTTCACGGTGGACGAGAATAACAAGGTACTGGGCATGGAGATCGGCGCACTCGCCCCCAAGGGAGATGCCGCCAGCCTCAAGATTTACATCACCAAGCGTGAACTGCTCCGTCAGCTGACTGAGCAGGGCGCCGCCAACGGCCTGCACGACTTCGAGCGCGATATCCTTCAGAAGAACATCAACGAGGGAACGCTTGAGGTTTACGGATACGAATATGACGGCATCGCCTGGCAGATCGACTCCATTCAGTCCTACTTCAATTTCAACATGGCACTCCTGGACAGCGACTTCCGTCACAACCTGTTCCCGAACGAGCGGCCCATCTACACCAAGGTCCGTGATGATATGCCGGCCCGGTACATCGGAGACAGCGAGTGCGACAACTCCCTGATCGCCAACGGCTGCCAGATTGAGGGAACGGTCATCAACTCCATCCTGTTCCGTGGTGTTAAGATTGCCCGCGGCGCAGTCGTCAAGAATTCCATTATCATGCAGGACGCGCAGGTCCAGGAAGGGGCCGAGATTGACCACTGCATTCTGGACAAGCAGAGCGTAATCCGTCGTAACGGCCGCCTGATTGCCCCTGCCGCCTACCCGATCGTCATTGCGAAAAACGTGGTTATCTGATAAAGGATCCGGGGAGGGCGCCCGCTCTCCCCTTTTCTAAATGAAGGAGGAGTTCCAAATGAAACTGTTGTTCGCTGCATCTGAATGCGTCCCATTTGTGAAGACAGGCGGTCTTGCCGATGTTGTGGGCGCATTGTCCCCCGTTCTTAAAAAGCGCGGTGTGGACGTCCGCGTGATTCTCCCCCTGTATTCCGCCATTTCCGAGGAATACAAGGCTCAGATGAAACTCGAATGCGAATTCGAAGTTATCCTCTGTTGGCGCAAGCAGTATTGCGGCATCCGTTCCCTGGAGTATCAGGGTGTCACTTTCTACTTTGTTGACAACGAGTATTATTTCGGTCGTTCCTACATCTACGGTCTCGGCGGCGATGAATACGAGCGTTTCGGCTTCTTCTCCCGTGCGGTGATTGATGCCATCAAGCACCTTGACTTCCAGCCGGATGTCATCCACTGCCACGACTGGCAGACCGGCATTATTCCCGCTCTGCTCAAGATTCAGTACAGCCAGTACGATTTCTATCAGAACATGAAGACGGTCTTCACCATCCACAACCTGCAGTATCAGGGCATCTTCCCGATCAAGCCGGTTCAGGATACCCTGGGTCTGGGGGATGACCTGTTCACCCCCGACAAACTGGAATGCTATGGCTGCGCCAACTACATGAAGGCCGGTCTCGTCTATGCGGATGAACTGACCACCGTTTCTCCCAGCTATGCCGAGGAAATCCAGACCGCGTTCTACGGCGAGCGCCTCGACGGACTTCTCCGTGCCCGCAAGGATCAGCTGGTCGGCATCCTCAACGGTATTGATGTGGATGACTATGCGCCTGAAAAGGATCCGACGATCTACGCCAACTACGATCCGTATCATCTGGGCGGCAAGGAATACTGCAAACAGGAACTCCAGAAAGAACTGGGTCTGGATGTGGATCCCAAGATTCCGCTGGTCGGCATCATCTCCCGTCTCTCCAATCAGAAGGGCTTTGACCTCATCGAGTGCGTCATTCGTGAGCTCATGGCCACCGGCATTCAGCTGGCCGTCCTCGGCGTCGGCGAGGCCAAGTACACCAATCTCTTCTCCTGGGCCGAGAGTGAATATCCGGGCCGTCTCGCCGCCCGCTTTGCCATGGACCATCAGCTGGCACACCGCATCTACGCCGGCAGCGACATGTTCCTCATGCCCAGCCAGTTTGAGCCCTGTGGCCTCAGCCAGATGATCTCCCTGCGCTATGGCTCCATCCCCATCGTCCGTGAAACCGGCGGCCTGCGGGATACCGTTCTTTCCTACAACAAGTTCACCGACGTGGGTAACGGCTTCACCTTCTTCAATTACAACGCACACGACATGCTCTATACCGTCCGTCGCGCGGTTCACTACTACACCAACAACCGTGAGGTCTGGTATAAGCTGATCGTCCGCGGCATGATGGGCGATTACAGCTGGTATACCTCTGCCGGCAAGTACATGGAGCTCTATGAGAAGATCTCCCGTCCCGCCACCGACTTCAGCCTGACCACCCCGGCTGAAGAGGCCGCACCGGCCGAGCCCGCCCCTGTCGAGGAAGCTGCACCGGCCGAACCTGCCCCTGTCGAGGAAGCCACACCGGCAGCCGCTCCTGCAGAGGAGGCTGCTCCGGCCAAGCCCGCTCCGGAAAAGAAGGCCAGCACAAGGAAGACCACAAAGAAAGCCGCGACTGCTGAAGAGGCTCCTGAGAAGGCAACGACCAAAAAGACCACCCGTACCAAAAAGGAAGAAGTGGAAAAAGAAGCCAGGAAAGCAGCAACCACCAAGCCGAAGAAGGAAACGGCAGCCGAGAAACCCAAAGCGACAAAAACAACCCGTAAAACCACCAAAAAGGCTGAGTAATTTCTGAATTCAAACCGTCTCGCCCCGCGAGACGGTTTTTCTGTCCCGTCCAAAGGTCATCCCGGACTGGACTTTTGGCAACAGATCGCGTACACTGAACACCGCAAAAAACCGTACCACTTTCTTCCAATCCGCTTTCAGGAGGTATCGCCGCATGAACCTGCATCAGATCCACCACATTGCCATTCTCTGTTCCGACAGAGAAAAAGCCGTGGATTTCTACGTCCGCAAACTTGGTTTCCCGATTATCCGCGAGCACTACCGGGCAGATCGTGGCGATACCAAAATCGACCTGCAACTCAGTCCCGAAACCGAACTGGAACTGTTCATCACCTCCGGCCGCCCGGATCGCGTCACCAACCCGGAGGCATATGGCCTGCGTCACCTGGCTTTCCGGGTGGATTCCGTGCCGGAAACCGTCGCGGCGCTTCAGGAAAAGGGCATTCCCTGTGAACCGATCCGGATGGATCCCTATACACGGAAAGCCATGACCTTCTTCCGGGATCCGGACGACCTGCCACTGGAGATTCACGAATAGCCCCCGCCTCCATGGATTCCGGAGAAAAACTCACTGACTGAGAGGAACTGCGCAATGAACGCTCGTCTTTCTGCCCTTCTCTGCGGCATCGGTGCGGCCCTGGCGGCACCGTACCTGATTCCGGTCGAACCGGAAAGCTTTGTCATGCGTGCCGGTGTATTTTCGGCGCTTCTGGTGCTTTTTGCTCAGCTGGCACTGGTCCGTGTGTTCGAGCAGCACCCGCTGCGTCATCTCTGCCGGACATCCGTTCCCGCGTTCATCTTCGCGCTGGCGCTCTCTGTCGGAACGGAGCTTTTCACTTACGGTGCCTTCCTTCCGGGGCTTGGCAGTGCCCTCCGGCGTCTCTTTGTCCCCCTTCTGATCACCCCGTTCCTGAGCGCCTTCATCTATCGCCTGTCGGCACTGTCCCTGCCCGATTCCGGCCCCGGTACCCGCATGGAAGGCCTCCTCTGTTTCTGCCTTCTCCTCCTTCTCTGGACTCCCATTTTGCTGGCTTACTGGCCCGGAATGCTCAACTATGATTTTCAGACCGAATACATGCAGCACCTGACCGGTGAATATTCCCTGATCCATCCCCTTACGCACAGCGCCCTGATGATCTCTGTCATCTCCCTGGGGGAACACCTGGTCAGCCGTACCTTTGGTCTCCTTCTCATGTCCGTGTTCCAGATGGTGGTCCTTGCCGGCGTCCTGACCAGCGCCTGTCTGTTTCTGCGCCAGCACGGGATCTCCCGTCCCATTGTGGCCTGTCTCTGTCTGTTTTTCGGCCTGCATCCGGTCTTCTCCGTCATGGCGGTCTCCATGACCAAAGACACCCTTTTCACTGCCTGCCTGATCGGCCTGGTCATACAGGGAATTGATCTGCTTGAACATCCGGAAACCTTTTTCATCCGCAAATCCGCACTGGTCACATTTGTCCTCTGCGCCTGCGGTACCGCCCTTATGCGGGTCAACGGCCTGTTTGCCCTGATCCCGTTTTTCATCGCGCTCCTCCTCCGGTGCCACAGCCGGAAAGTCCTGCTGCTCACCGCCGCCTCCCTGCTTACCCCGCTCATGGTGCATCTTGGTCTGCTGGCAGCGCTGCATCCCGTCTCCCTTCCCTCTTTCCAGCTTTACAGTCTGCCGGCACAGCAGCTGGTCAGGGCTTATAACGCGGGAACGCTGACGGAAACCGAAAAGGAAACGCTGGAAGGCTGGTATACCTCCCCTGACGGCTTGAAAGTACACCCACATCTGGCCGATCCGGCAAAAGGCTATCTGGACCGGGACCGGCTGGAACGCGAAGGTTCCGACTTCCTTTCCCTCTGGCGAAGCGCCGCCCCTCATTCTGCCGTTCCGTACCTGGAAGCCTTCCTGATGCTGAACATCGGGTCCTGGTATCCGGATGACCTGAGTCACACCACCATCTATCCGGATGTTTCCTACAACGAAAAAGGCTACCTGCAGACGCAGGAATACGATATGCAAGAACAGGGCTTCCATGTAACCAGTTATCTGCCCAAAGTCCGTTCCCTCTATGAACAGTTCTGCCGTTATAACCGCTATCTCCGTTATCCCTTCCTTCCCCTTCTTTTCTCCACCGCCATTCCCATCTGGATTCTGGTTCTCTCCCTGACCGTCCGCCGGCTCCGGGGCACCCCTGTTCCCTTCGCCCCCGTCGCCGCACCGATCGCCCTGTTTCTTTCCTATCTCCTCGGCCCCTGCACCCTGGCACGCTATATCATGCCTCTGTATGCCCTGGCCCCTGTTTTTCTCCTTCTTTCCTATTCATCCGGCCCGCTTCCTCAGGCGAAAGCCCGATGACCTTCCCGCGCGGTTACGTCTGGATTGTTCGCTCACTCTCCATTTTGTTTCTATTCTCTTTCATTATTTTCTCGATTCGCTCCACTTTCATGGATTTTAACCAGGTAATTCGATCCATAAAATCCACCTCTCTCCGTTTCTGATGAAAACTATCTATGGAGATACAGACAAGAACCATAAAAGTACAGATCATACGGGCCATTCAGCCTTGCTGATTGCGCGACTCTGCAGGCACATGCTTTGCAGAGCTTTTTCACTTCGCTTGTGAAATGTTGTGAAATGTTCGGTTTTCCCGTATGATAAACAGGCAAAGAAAACACTGAAGGTGAAACAGAATTGTAAGCGGATGGGAGGCAGCTCAAATGAAACGGATGATTGCAACAGGGGTTCAGGATTTCGAAAGTCTTCGGGTGAGTAAAAACTTTTTTCGTGTGCTGACTCTCCGAGCGAAGCCCCCGCAGAGCATATGCTAACCGGATCCCATAGATAAAAAAAGGTTCTGAGCTTTTTATGAGTGCCTGTAAGCGTGAGAAGACCCTCCGTTTTTTATACGTCTGCAGACTCATCCGGTCACTTTAAGACCAGCGGAGGATTGTTCAGCATCTGATCAATCAGCGCGTGCAAATGCTTCTTCATGTCAGAAGAAGTCAATTCCGTGATAGCGGTAGTCAGTCGAATCGCCGCATCTTTGGAGGAGGCTCCACAGTGATAGAATCGCTCGTTTCTGTGTCCGTAATCCAGGATAATAAACCGGTCATGCATAATGCCGGCCGCGGTGATGAAGGTGATGGGAATGGAGGGAAACTCCACCTGAAAATCAGCGTAATCGCTGGAGTGAAGGTGATTCCGGAGATTATCGCTGAATACCGTGACAGTGACACCCTTCCGTACACTTTGCAGCAGGCGCAGGGTCTTGAGATTGATGTAGTTATCGATGATGAAGACGCTTTTCTCGGCCTTGCTGTAGATGTCCATATAGGTTACATCTGCTTTGGCTGGGAAACCTTCCCGGAGCAGGAATTCCCGCTGATCCTCCGGCAGTTGAAATTGACGGAACACCGGAGAAAGATCGGACTGCTTCACCGTTTCTCCGATTTTCACCAGCGCTTCGGCCAGCACCTCATGTGCCAGCTGAAGTTTTTGCTGGCCTGCTACGACCGTGTGCTGATCACCGAGCAAGGACTGTAGCTTGCGTATGGCCTCGGTGTTTTCGTTGGTTTGAAGCGACAGGCGAAGCATATCTCGTTGTGCCACAAGGTCCTGTATTTCGGAAATATACTCCTTCATGGCTTGGAATATGCGGATCAGGGTTTTGCTTTGCTGTGTGGCAAGATCGCCCTTCAGAATCGTCATGAGCATGTAAAGGCCGGCCTCCGAAAAAGCCCACGGAAGTTTGGAACGACCACCTTTCACGCCCTTTGTCTGGATCGATATCAATTTTTTTGACATCGATAGCTGCTCGAGCTCTTCACGGGTAAGCTGAAAACGAAAATCGTCATCAAACTTGGAAATATTGTTTTTCACCTGCTGATTGAAGGCACTGGTAGTCTGCCTGTCAGTCTTTACCCGGACGAAAAGGTCTGCATTGTGCAGACCTTTTATCCATCAGGCATACGGTCAGTTGAGAACCGCAATGGCCTCAATTTCCACCTTGGCGCCCTTGGGAATCGCTGCGACCTGGAAAGCGGCACGGGCCGGGCAGTCCCCTTTGAAAAACTCGGCATAAACACCGTTCATGGCAGCAAAGTCGCCAATATCCGAAAGAAGCACGGTGGTCTTAACCACATCGGACAACCTGGCGCCGGCTGCCTCCAGGATGTTTTTGACATTGGTCAGCGACTGACGGGTCTGCTCTTCAATCGTGGTCGCTTCAATGTTTCCAGTTGCCGGATTAATCGGGATCTGCCCAGAGACAAAGATCATCCTCCCGGACGCTTCAATTCCCTGCGAATACGGCCCGATGGCCGCCGGTGCCTGATTCGTTGCAATGACTTTTTTCATGATTATCCTCCTTCATACGCAGCCATGGCTGCAGGTCGTTCAGTCTTTCTTTTCCGGATACGGGCATCGCCCGTTCCATACAACCGCACGGTAGTTTTCCCGATCCGTATCACCCTCCGTTGAAATGCAGAGAACCGAGGAATCGCGGCCGATTTCCAGTTCGGCGCGGACATCCGCAAGCTCCGGGCTGCGCATCAGTTCCACCACAAATCCGGTCGTTGAGGCACCGCTTTCCCCTGAAATGATCCTTGGATCATCTGAAAGCGGATTTCCCAGTACCCGCATTCCAAGAGCGGCAACCGCGTCCGGGATCGTGACATAATAGGCCGCTTTGCGGCGCAGGATCTCCCACGCCAGGGTACACGCCTCCCCACAGCAAAGCCCGGCCATCATGGAGTTCATGTCCCCGGGAACCCGGCACAGCTGCCCGTCCGGCGTGCGGGCCGTACGGGCAAGACAGTCCGCCTGATCCGGCTCCACAATGATCACTTTCATGGGGCTTTGCGGATAGGCCGCGGATAAACAGGCCGCAACGGCTGCTGCCATGGAACCGACACCGGCCTGCAGAAACAGGTGTGTCGGCGGCGTCTGCATCCGCTGAAGACATTCATCCGCCATAGTCATGTATCCCTGCATGATCCACAGAGGAATCTGTTCATATCCCGGCCAGGCGGTATCCTGTACCAGGATATATCCCTTTTCCCGGGCCATTTTGGCCGCCAGACGAACGGCATCATCGTACAGAAGATCCGTCACAACGGCCTCGGCGCCCAGTGCCGCAATATTTCTGACCCGTTCCTCCGCCGTATGGGCCGGCAAAAGCACAATGCACCGCTGATGAAGCTGCGCTGCCGTATAGGCGACGCCGCGTCCGTGGTTCCCGTCAGTCGCCGTGATAAAGGTGTATGACCCGCTCCCGGTTTTCAGCTGCTCTGTCACCTGTTCAAAGGTCATCTCCTCCGGCGCAAGACCCATCCGCTCCGCCAGGATACGACCCATGGCATAGGAACCGCCCAGCACCTTGAACGCATTGAGACCGAAGCGCAGGCTTTCATCCTTGACCTGGAAACGCCGCAGGCCCAGGTCACCGGCGAGACTATGCAGATCTCTCAGCGGCGTTTCCGTATATCCGGCCATCCCCCGGTGATAGCGACGCACCTGTTCGGCTGCCGCCGGATGAAAGACATCAAGCTCACCGGGCAGGGGTGCCGTGTCGCAAGGACGATGAAAAAACGTACTCATTCTCTGCCTCCGTTCTTTTCACCGGTCCGGGGAAACCACGCCTTCTGCAATGCTTCAAGGCCTTCCCGGATTCGGTCCTTATCCATGCCTGCCAGGCCCAGGAGGAACGTTCCGGACGATTCCTCTTTTCCCGGCAGAATACTGTAATCCGAAAGCGCACTCAGGCGGACCCCCGCCCGGGCTGCCAGTTCCATCAGCCGTCCCGAGGACAGCGGGCTTTCCACCTCCAGCAGTTCAAACAGGCCTGCACTGCTGGTCTGCGGCCTGCCAAGACCGAGCCTCTCTACCTCGTCGGCCAAATATCCCCGTCTCTCTTTGTACAGCGTCCGCATCCGCCGGATATGGCGCTCATAATAGCCGCCTTCCATGAATTTCTGCAGGGTCGCCTGCTCAAATCCCGGAACGCTGCAGGCACTGTAAAGCTCCCTGTACCGTTCCCGCAGCGATTCCGGGAGAATCATATAACTGATCCGAAGACCGGGAGCCAGAGTTCTGGCAAAAGTGTTCAGGTAGATGACCCGCCCGGCATCCGGGCGGGAGGCCAGAGGCGGAAGAGCATCCGGCGTGAGCGAGAATTCTCCCTCATAATCATCCTCGAGGATGTACGCACCGGTCTCCCGGGCCCAGCGCATCAGACTTGTCCGCCGGTCCTCCGGCATCTCCTGACCTGTCGGGAACTGCCTGCCGGGGGTTACATAGACAGCACCGGCACCCGTCTGGTAGAGTTCCCGCACATCAATGGCCCCCTGCCGGAGCGGCACCGGGACGATCCGTGCCCCGCCGGCAATGAGTATCCGTCTGGCTCTGGCATACCCGGGGTCCTCCACCGCAAACAGGCGTTCCCGACCAATCAGCGTAATGAGAATCGCCACCAGCATATCCGTACCGGCGGCCAGCACTATCTGATCCGGATTCGTCTCAATACCCCGCAGGCGGTAAAGCACCCGGGCAATTTCCCCGCGCAGCCGGGCATTGCCCTGGGGATCCCCGGTCATGAGCAGTTCATCACTCTGTTCACTGAGAACAAGCCGCATCAACTTGGCCCAGACGGAATAGGGAAACTGAGCCGCATCCATGGCGCCGATGCTGAAATCCCACCGCACTTCGGGCGTATCCTTTGCCTGAGTGGCAGGCAGGATCGGTTCCGCGGCCACATACAGCCCGCTCCTCGGCCTGCTCTCACAGACCCCTTCCTCAATCAGGTGATCATACACCGTTTCCACCGTCGTCGTACTGACGTGCAGATCATCTGCCAGTTCCCGCCGGGAGGGCAGCCGCTCCCCGGGCGCGAGGTTCCCCGCCTCGATCTCCTGACAGATGCTCCGGTAGATCTGTTCACTCAGGGAGAGCGCGGAATCCGGATCCGTCTTAATCTGCAACATTTTCAATTCCCTCCATGTCCTTTGCCAGATGCGCCCATTCCCGGACATGGTCCCAGGTCACCGGAAAACCGGCGCCGTGACTGCAGAAGACGCTGCTGCAGGGATTCCCCGGATCCTCTGTCGGCACATAGCCGGACCGGACCACCGCCTCCTGCTGATCCCGGCAGGGACCGTGCCCGCTGTATTGCATGGCAAACCGGCCGTACCCGTGGGTCACCGAGGCAAAACGCTCCGGATACTCGTAAACGGCCGCCAGGCGACAGGTGCCGCGCAGAACCGTCTCCGTTTCCGAAAGGAACTCCGGGGCCTCCAGCTGGGCGTTCATTCCGATCAGGTCACCGGTCACTTTGGGAACGGAATCCGGAGGCATGGTCAGTTCAAAGGTGACAAACGGCTCCAGCAGGACATTTTCCGCCTGCATCAGTCCCTGCCGAAGAGCCCGGCAGGTGGCCTCCCGGAAGTCGCCACCTTCTGTGTGTTTCAGGTGTGACCGCCCGCCAATCAGGACAATGCGCAGGTCTGTCAGCGGGCTTCCGGTCAGTACGCCCGGATGTTCGCGTTCAAAGATGTGAGTGCGGATAAGCCGCTGCCAGTTTTCATCCAGAGAATTCGGCGCTACCCGGGATTCAAAGACAATCCCACTCCCCGGTTTTCCCGGAAGAAGCCGCAGCCAGACCTCGGCATAATGCCGGAGGGGTTCATAATGACCGATTCCGGTCACCGGGTGCAAAATGGTTTCCCGGTACCGGACCCGGGGCTCACCGGCCAGCACCCTGTCCCCGTAACGATTCTGCAGCAGCTGCACCAGGACCTCCTGCTGCGTTTTCCCTACCAGGCCGACCTGCACCGTATCGCCAGCAGGCGTTACGCACAGCTCCGGCTCCTCCTCTTCCAGTTCACGAAGATCGCTCAGCAGTTTCTGCTTCGTCAGCGGCGCCTGCGGCGTCAGTGCCTGAACCATCATGGGTTTCGGGATCGGCGCCGGTTCCGCCCGGCACCCGATCCACTCGCCCGGAATCGCCGTGAGTCCGGTCACTGCCGCCACATTCCCGGCCACGCACTGCTCCAGTCCCACAAGCCGGGTCCCCTGTGCCTCATACAGGGCGTGGACTTTCTGCAGGCCCGAAATGGTCTGCACCTCCACACGGGGTGCCAGCTGGCCGCTGTACACGCGAACATAGGCAAGGCGCTGTCCACTTTGCCGCCGGACACGGTATACCAGTCCGGAAAACGGTTCCGCGCGTGACAGATTCTGCCCGCTGTAAAGCCTTGGAATCAGGCGCAGCATCTCGGTTACACCCCGGTCCTGCAGGGCAGAGCCGGCAAGACAGAAAGAAACTGATGGATCCCGGGCCAGGACCTGCATGACCTCAAGGTAGCGCGATTCCGGCACGTTGCCCGCCAGGTGCTCCTCCAGGAGCGCCTCATCCCGGAGCGCAATTTCCTCCCTTGCCGCCTCATCGGTCAGGTCTGCAGAGAGAATCTCTGCCCCCAGGCTTTGACGAAGCTCCACGAGAATTCGCTCCGGATCCGCGCCCGTCTGGTCCGTCTTGTTCAGAAAAAACAGGATCGGGATTCCGGCCTCCCGGACCTCCCGGAAAATGGTCTTCGTGCCGCTCTGAATACGGTCCGCGCAGGAGACCACCAGGATACACAGATCCATGACAAGCAGCGCCCGGCGGCGCTGCGCAGCAAAATCCTCATGTCCGGGTGTATCAATCAGGACAATTTTCGTGTCCCCTTCAAGGGACAGGGACGCCTGTTCCTGAAAGATGGTGATCCCTCTCTGCCGCTCCAGTGCTTCATTATCCATGAAAGCATCGCCGTGATCGACACGTCCACGGGTCCGGATTCTGCCGGTATGAAGCAGCATCTGTTCAGACAGGGTTGTCTTTCCGGCATCCACATGCGCCATGATTCCGACGCACAGTGTGCCTGTACCGCTGTTCATTTCCCCGCCTCCTCCCTCCGCGATTCCATCTCCGACGTTCAAACGGGCACCTGTCCGTTCTCTGCATCCGGCACTGCCTCAACGCTGTCCGGACTTTCCACATCCGGTTCCATCTCTGCCTGCGCATTGTCCGCGTCCGGTTCCGGCACATTTGCCAGATCCGATTCATTGTTCAGCCGGGCATAGACGGCATCCACCAGCTTCTTCTTGCTTTTGGTCATTTTCATCCCCTGCAGGTACCGGATCGCCATCTCCGGCCGCCGCTTCAGGGTAATATACAGGGACTCCTGAAACTGCCAGTTCTGGATCTCCCGATGATTCCCGTTCAGCAGGGGTTCAGGGACGCTGCGTCCCTCAAATTCCCGGGGCCGCGTATACTGTGGATACTCCAGGAGGCCCGAGGAAAAGCTCTCCTCCCTGGCGCTTTCCCCGCAGCCCAGCACCCCCGGCACCAGCCGCGCAATGCAGTCCACCAGGACCATGGCCGGCAGTTCCCCGCCGGTGAGCACATAGTCCCCAATGGACACCTCCTCATCCATGCAAAGGTCAATGGCCCGCTGATCCACGCCCTCGTAGTGCCCACACAACAGGATCAGCTCTTTTTCCGCTGCGTACTTTTCCGCATCCGCCTGGGTCAGGGTCCTGCCCCTTGGGGAAAGATAAATCCGTTTCCCCTCAAAATGGGTGCCCATGACATCCCGGACGGCGTCCACTATGGGCTGGGCCAGCATCACCATTCCCGCACCGCCTCCGAAAGGCGCATCATCCGTATTGTGATGCTTGTTCTTCGAGTAGGCACGGATGTCCACCTCCCGGATTTCAATCAGGCCGGCCTTTTCCGCCCGTCCGAGAATACTGGTGTGCAGCGGGGCAAACATTTCAGGGAACGTCGTCAGGATCGTGATTTTCATCCGATTTTCCCTCCGTCTCCTCCCGTTTCAGGCGCTCCGCATTCTGCCACTTTTCAAGCTCCCGGTACATCCATTCCTCACCGGACCTGAGCTGGACAATCCCAATATCCCGGACCTCGAAGGTTTCCTCCCCGTCCGGATTTCCAAAGTAATCCAGAAGGCCCATGGTCAGGTAGAGGCTGTTGCAGTCCAGGACGCGTCCGCTGAACCCTTCCATTCCGATCTCGAGGGTGATGATCTCCTTCGTCACCTGGCACTGCCTGAATACGCGCAAAAGAAGGCTCTCCTCCGAGTTCTCCTCCTGAGGCAGAATCCGCCGGATCCGCTTTTCGCTGAGCGTTCGCATCAGCCGAATCCGTTCCTCGTATTCCTCTCCGTAAAGCACCGAAAATACATCCTGAACCCGCCGGATCCGATATCCGTCCACCTCACCCCAGGGGGTAAATTCACAGATCAGGAAATGCTCGGAATCCATCTGTTCGATGCGGCCAACGACAAAGTCATCCGGATGGTACGAATCCGAATAAACCGAAACAATCTGGTTCCGCTCCATGAGATCCCGCAACAGGTATGCATAATAATTGTTCATTCTGTCTCCTTTTTTATTCCCGACTGTCAGGGACATTCTGCATCACTTTCCGGACAAACAGGGCAATAGCCCCGGTCATCACAAGGATGCAGCCCTCAATGAGGATCACGGAAACCTGCAGACCGGACAGGAGGCCCGCCACCGCATCCACCAGGGCATGAAAGAACATGGCGATGAAAATTAGCCGGCGCCGGCCGCGCTGCACGGCAAGAAATACCAGACAGGACAGGGCCAGCTGCAAAAGGAGCGCCATGAGCCGCTCCGCCAGTCCCAGCAGGAACATGCCCGGTGGGGTGCTGACAACGGCCGAAAGGGCCGCCGAAACAGCCGCTGCCTGTTCGGGCCCGACCTCTGCCAGGACGGTTGCCTGCTGTCCCGTGTTCACAATCCAGGTGTAAATCAGATTGTTGATATTGCCCACGCCCAGGATCATCATGAATTCCATTCCGCCATGCCCGGCGCCGTACATCAGGGCATTGACCGGCCGGTCTTTCTTTCGCAGAACCGTTGAAAAGGCCAGTGCCCGGCCGCTTTCCTCAAACAGCGCGGCCATCATGCCGCCGTAAATGGCATACAGGAACACGTTAGACCGAATCGCGAGGCCTGTCGGTGTGCCAAGGACGAGGACATGGACCCGCGCCTCAAGAATAAAGGCAAAGACCAGCATTACCAGATAGCCCGCGATAAAGGGAAGCCAGTCGGCCCGGTATCTTTTCCGCAGGTGCAAGGCCAGGCCAAGCGGCACGGCGATACTCATGATGGCCGAAAGGGCCATGAAAACTATGGAAAGAACTGAAACCTTTTCCATCCAATCCCCCTCTTTCCATCTGCGCTGTTCTCAGGAAAAGACGCCCTCTGCCAGACAAAAACAGCGCCGGTTGCCCAGATAATCACAGGTCATGATCGCCGGCTGTCCCGCCCCGCCTTTCAGGTCGGGAAGCTGTAACGCTCCTCCGTCCGGTGTCCGCGGAGTCATGCGCCGGTACACCCCGGATTCAAATGTACCGGCCGACCAGGCAGAGATGCCCCCAAGGCTGGCCTCCATTCCACCGGCGGGCTGAAACTCCCGGATGCGAATCGTCCCCTCGGACCGGATCTCGGCACGCAGGATGGACGCATCCCGGACGGTGCGGGCCTGCAGGGTATAATCTGCTCCGGCCTCTGACAGCCGGGCATCCGCCACTGAAACGGCAATTTCGGTCCGGTCACACAGGAGAAACCGTCGGCCGAGCCCGTTTGCTGCCACACCGGTTGTGCCGCTTCCTGCAAACAGGTCCGCCACCAGATCCCCCGGCCGGGTACTTGAGGCAATCATCCGCTGCAAAAGCCGGACCGGTTTCTGTGTTTCGAATCCGACCCGCTCCGGGTCCCGCTGCTGCAGGTGCGAAATGTCCGTCCAGACATCGCTGGGGTACACCGGTTCATCTTCATAGTAGCGGTATTCTTTCCCGTTGCTCCGAATGGACCGGTACGCGCGTCCCTGCTCATCCGTCTGCAACCGCATATGATTGTGCCGGCTTTCCGTCCGCGTCCCGCAGGGAACCGCCGTGAGATCAAAATAATAGGACGGGGACTTTCCGTACATGTAAATGGTATCATGCTTCCGGGAAAAATGATTCTTCGCCCGGCCGCCGGACTCATACACCCAGATGATCTCGTTGATAAACTGCCTGTCGCCGAATACCTCATCCAGCAGAAGACGCATCCTGGCGCTGGTCCGGTAGTCCACATGCAGAAAGAGCACTCCCTCCGGGCACAGCAGCTGTCTGGACACCCTCAGGGCCTCACGCATCATGTCCACGTACCGGTCCATGCTTTCAAACCGATCCCCGTACGTTCCGGCCGTCACAACTTTCTCCTCCAGCTGAATCCGGCGGCTGAACTTCCGGCCGGTATAAAAGGGCGGATCCAGATAGATCATCTGCACCTTTTCCGCATAGCGGGGAAGCCAGAGAGCGGCAGCCTGCTGAAATTCACCCAGAACCAGCTCACTGTCCCCGGTACCGACC
>JAFUBF010000104.1 GCA_017460325.1 Clostridia bacterium
CCGGGGGGATCAATCTCAAGTATTATTCCGAAATTCTCTGTGCCTTCATCCCGCTGGGTGTGAGCCTCCTTCTGCAGTTCTGCAGCGATATGAAACGCGGGACCGATTCGGAACGACAGGGAACCGGGAAGGCTTCCGATACGAGGGAAAACAGCTCCTGTTTTGAGGAAAATGCATAAAAACAGCACAAATAATCCGCGAATCCATCACAATCCGCGCTTGACAATTGAATAGGTCATAACTATAATAAGGCGAAATTGCCTTGTTAAAGGAAAGGGAGAGACTTGACAATGAAAAAAGTGTTTGCGTTGGCCGCCATGCTGCTGATGCTGGTGTTGGTCCTGTCGGGCTGCAATCTGATCGGGCACGATGATGCCCTGGATGCCGCACAGGTCGTCGCAACGGTCAACGGAAAAGAGATCACCAAGGGTGAATGGAAAACCTACCGTGATTACATGGCAAATTACACGCAGCAGTACTATCAGCAGTATTACGGCATTACCATGCCGCTGACGGATGCCGATATTGAGGCATACGGTGAGCCGGCGCTGGAACAGCTGGTTAAGTCTGCGGTTATCGATCAGAAAACGGAAGAGCTGGGGATCACCCCGCTGACGGATGAGGAAAAGAAAGAGGTCGAGACCTACGCCGACAGCATGATGGAATGGTACAAGATGATGATGCGTTACCAGAATCATGCGGATATCGAAACGGTTGAGGAGGAGGCCGAGCGGCTTGCCAGGGAAGCGGAGGCCACGCCCTCCGAGGCGACCCCTGCTGAGGCACAGTACACACCTGAGAAAAAGGCCACCGTTACGGATGCCGAACTGGATGCCATGCTGACGGAAGAGCTGACGGCAGTCGGATATACCCGCGAGTATCTCATCGAGAGCCGGACGGCCGAAGTGGTGGATGAGAAACTGCATGAGTATGTGAACAAGGATGTCTCGGTTTCGGATGATGAAGTGAAAGCCGAATTCGACAAGAAGGCGGCCGAGCAGAAGGAATCCTATGATGCGAACAAGCCTGCCTATCTCACGGCAGTCAACAACGGAACCGATACATACTATGTGCCGGAGGGGTACCGTGGTGTAAAGAATCTGCTGATCGGCCTGTCAACGGAGGACAGCGCGGCGATTAACGAGATTCAGAGTGCCATTGACACGGCCCGGACGGCGGTGACAACGGCCCAGTCCCAGCTCGATAAGCTGAAGGAAGAGGATCCCTCGGACTTTGATGAGGAGACACTCAGTACGTACAATGAGCAGGTGGATTCGCTTCAGGCGACCATCACCGAGAATCAGGGTACGGTAGATACAAAGACAGCTGAGCTTGAGGAAGTCCGCAAGAAGGCGTTTGAGAGCGCCAAAGTGAAGGCAGAGGAAGCACTGGCCCGCGTGAAGGCCGGCGAGGACTTTGATGCACTCATTGAGGAACTCGGAACGGATTCCGGTATGAAGAGCGAGCCGAACAAGAGCCGTGGATATCTGGTATGCGAAGGTCTGACGACCTATGAGCAGGCGTTCCAGGATGCGGCCATGGCCCTTGCCGCGGTGGGCGATGTTTCCGATCTGGTTGAGACCAGCTATGGCTATCATATCCTCAAGTATGCCGGGGATATTGAGTCGGGCGTGGTCGAGTACACCGATGAGGTGAAAGAGAAGATCCACAGCACGTTGCTTGAGGCGGCTCAGAGCGCGGCGTATACCGCAGCGGTTGAGCAGTGGGTATCTGATGCGGATGTCAAGACGAACAACAAGGTCATGAAGTAACCGTTCCGGAAAGATCCCTGTACGGGGATCTTTCCTTTCCTCCCGGGAAATGCCTGAAAATTTTTTCTGTCCTCAGAAAAAAAGAGGCTTGTCAAATACGGCGTAAAGCGGTATAATCACCGACGTTGATGTTTACGCACCGAGAAGGAGGTGTGATTATGGGAAAGATTTGCGAGGTTTGCGGCAAGGGCGCCATGTCCGGACACAATGTCAGTCACTCCAATCGGAAGACGAATCGTGTTCTGCTGCCGAATACCCAGAGAGTTCGTGTCCGGGTCGATGGTACTGTTCGTCATATGAATGTATGCACCAGGTGCCTCAGAAGCGGAAAAGTTGAACGAGCGCTCTGATTACTCTCAAGCACACTTTATCAGCACCGTTTACGGTGCTTTTTCTTTTGCCAAAGTCCGGGGCAGCTCCGTTACCGGGGAAAAAGGGGACAGTTGGCCCGCCGGGAAAGCGGAAAAACATGTGCGTTTCCTTGCCAATTGGGCATTTTTCATGTATACTACGGCTTGCACATAGCACAGCGTTTTTTTGCCTTTAAGGAGGTTGAATAAAATGGAATGCAGAATTAACAACGCACTGGGTCAGATTACCATCTCTGAGGACGTGCTTCTGAAAGTTGCCGGCTATGCAACCCTTGAATGCTATGGGATTGTGGCGATGTCCAGCAAACACGCAACGGATGGGTTTGCGGAGTGGCTCGGACGGGAGAATCTGGCCAAGGGCGTTGAGGTGAATATAACGGATGATGGGATCGATATTGATCTGTATATCATAGTGGAATATGGAATTTCCATTGTGGAGGTCTGCAATATCATTCGCTCCCAGGTTTGCTATAAAATTGAAAACATGACGGGTGCCAAAGTACGTAAGGTCAATATTACGGTTGAAGGCATTCGGATCTGATGGAGGTGGAAGAATTGTCTCAAACGGCAATTGACGGTCAGCTCTTTAAAGAGATGCTCATCTCCGGAGCAAACCTGCTGGAGCAGAACCGTGAAACAATTGATGCCATGAATGTATTCCCTGTACCGGATGGCGATACAGGTACCAATATGTCACTGACGATGAAGTCGACGGTGAAGGATATCGAAGCGCTGGATGAACACGATGCATCCAAAGTGATTCATATCGCGGCCAAGGGGGCTCTCAAGGGCGCGAGAGGAAACTCGGGCGTCATTCTCTCCCAGATTCTC
>JAFUBF010000105.1 GCA_017460325.1 Clostridia bacterium
CAGCAAGGCCGGTTGACCCTTATGCTCCCCTTTACCAACAAAAAGGTGATAAAAGCAGTGCACATCACTGGATTTATCACCTTTTCTCAAGTCAGCCCCAGCCCGGCTGAGCACATGTCAGGCCGTAGTTTCGCTGCCGTAAAGCGCACGGTATTCGCTGCAGTTCTCCAGCATCTTCTGATGAGTGCCGGATGCGAGTACATTCCCCCCCGAGATAAAGAACAGCCGATCACAGTGAACGATGGTGGACAACCGGTGAGCAACCATGATGACGGTATGTCTGCCCTCCATGTTGAACACCGCCTTCATGATTTCAGCCTGGATCAGATTATCCACCGCGGAGGTTGCCTCATCCATCATGATAATGGGCGTGTTCTGCAGCAGCGTGCGGGCCATGGCCAGTCTCTGACACTGGCCGCCGGACAGCCGGACACCGCCATCCCCGAGCATGATATCATAGCCGTCGGGAAGTCCAAGAATATCCTTATGGATGCAGGCAATTTTGCACGCCTCCAGTGTTTTTCGCAGACTCAACCTGTTTGTCAGAGTAGTTTAACATAGTCTATCAGGTATCGCAACAAACGCCGTACCCAGGTCTGCCGGACCCAGATCGGAGATTGAAAAAGCTCTTCCGATACCTCATCAGGCGGTATCGGAAGAGCCGAGTTCCGGAATCATCACTGTATCGCACCGGTCCTGTTGCCATCCGGGATTCGGATCAGGACACGCGTTCCCGTACCCTTCTGACTGGATATTTCAAGCGTTCCTCCGCACATCAGCCTCAGTCGCTCCTTCACGTTTTTAAGCGCTTTCATGCTTTCACTGAGCTGCAATTCCTCACATCCCTGACCGTCATCTTCCACCACGATCTCGCTTCCCGATTCGGTTCGTCTGGTCGAGATGGTTATCCGAAGCGGTACATCCTCATTCCCGCTTCCATGCTTGACCGCATTTTCAACAATCGGCTGCACCGTCAGTGCCGGAAGCCGGAATGCGGTATGATCGATGTGGTATTCCACGATCAGTTCATCCATGAACCGGCATCGCTCCACCTCCAGGTACGCCTCAATATGCCGAAGTTCGTCCTGAAAGCAGACCAGATTCTCCGCCGCGATTCCCTCAAAGTTGGCCCGCAGATACTCGGTAAAATGCTCTACCACCCGCATTGCCTTCTCCGGGTCCTTCCTGCACAGCACATGAATGGAGGTAAGCACGTTGTAGATATAGTGTGGCCGGATCTGAGAGGACAGCAGGTTCAGCCTCAGCACCGTTTTCTCATTTTCCTGCCTGTAATACTGCTCCATCTGTTCGGTCAGCAGAATCACATACATGATGAACGCGCTGAACAGTGTGGTATAGATCGTGAACGCAGGACCGTAGAAAAAGAGCTGGACCACCGAAAAAATAAGCGGAACGATCAGGTAGATGAGAACCGCCACCACTACTCTCCTGCCGGCCTGTTTCCGATGCCGGATGATGAGACAGAAATCAACGGACACCGCCAGGAAGGAACCGATGTAAAAAAGCGGGTAAAGCGGCTCGCGCTGATAATAGTTCTGTTCATCAATGGTGTAAATCATCCCGTTGAACTGCGAAATGATCAGCACTGACAGGGTCAGCAACTGACCAAACAGCAGAATACGGGTGAGCCATGTACGCTCTTTTCCATCGGTCAGACGGCCAACCAGATAGCTTGAAAGAATAAACGGGAGGATCCCGCCGCAGAGGAATTCACAGAAATTGGCAATTCGAAGGCCAAGGTGCCAGTTTGCACCGGGCAGCCCTTTCATCAGCAGCCCGCCCATATGAGACAGAACATAAAAGAGCAGGCAGGTATAGAAATACAGAAAGAACCGCTTCTGCCGAATGGATCCCCTGAGGGCGATCAGCAGATGAAGGATGGCCATCAGGCACAGGACCGCGCAGGCGAGATCAACCGCAATATTGATCGTCTTGATGCTCATTTTGCCGCCCTTCCCCTTTCAGTCACATCTACAGCAGATTGTACGCCGGCACCCGCAGGTGTTCTATTTCATCCAGAACCTTTTCACGGGTCAGCGGCTTGAGAATATATCCGCTGACGTGCAATCCCCAGGCCGCGCCCGAATACTCCTGGTGCCCGGTCAGAAAAATGATGTTGATCTTGGGATCAATCTCAGTCAGTTTCTTTGCCAGATCAATGCCGCTGAGTCCGGCAGCCAGCTCGATATCCAGAAACGCCACGGTAATGCGCTGGTCCCTGGCAAGAGCCAGCGCCTTTTCGGCATTTCTGAATCCCCGGACATCTGCCTTGGGCAGTGCCTCACTGATGATGTCCATAAAGCCTTCCATCAGAATGGGTTCATCATCCACGACCATGACAATGCTCCGCTCACCGCTCCCCCGTATCGCGTCAATCAGGTAATTGACATCGACCTTCAGACAGTCTGCCAGTTGCGTAATGGTCGGCAGATCCGGGATGCGCTTACCCGCCTCCCAGTTCGCCACGGCCACCCGCGTCACATACATCATGTTCGCCAGTTGCTGCTGAGAGAGTCCCATCTCCATCCGGCGGTCCCGTATACGTTTTCCAAGAGTACTGCTCATCTTTATCTGCAGGGCACCGATTTCAAAGAGAAAACGATGTAGTAAAAGCCTGTCGGCCCCCGCTTCCTGTCCTTTCTCTGTATGTTTCCACCCCACTGGCCGCAAAGCCGGTCCATCCGGGGTTGGAACGGATCGTTTTCTATCCGGAAAAACCCTTCTGTCTGCACGGAAAGCGGCCATTTATGCATAAGAATGCAAAAAACGATCCTATCCTGTCAATTATACCTCAAATTCGCAAAATTCTCAAGTGACACCGAAAACGGTCTCCGGTCAGATCCCGCCGGCTTCAATTGCAAAACTAAATTCCACCCCCAAGACTCCGAGGGGTTGAATTTACTCTTACAAATTTTGGGGTTGAATTTACTCTTACAAAGATGGCAGCAG
>JAFUBF010000011.1 GCA_017460325.1 Clostridia bacterium
CTCAGGCTGGATGCGGTTCTTGCGGAGGGCTTTCGGATATCGAGAACGGAAGCGGCTGAACGCATCCGGGCGGGGCATGTAAAGCTCAACCATCTCCCGGTGATGCAGACGGATGCCCAGGTTTCCGAGGGGGCGATGCTTTCTCTTTCGGGGCACGGGCGGGTTTCGTTACGTTCCATAGATGGCCTTACGAAGAAACAGAGAATTGGTCTGACGTTTTTTCGTTATCAGTAAATCTTGTATGAAACTGAAAGGAGTATTGTTATCATGGCACTTACGCTGGATACGATTGTAAGCAAAGAGTTCTCCAATGCGGCTGCAGGCGGCTATGACAGGAATGAAGTGGATGATTTTCTCGACGAAATTCTTGAGGAAATGGAGAATCGTGAGAAAGAGAGTGATTCGCTCAAGAAGCAGATTGCTGATCTGAAGGAGGAGCTTGCTAACGCCCAGAGTCAGCTGGCAGAGGCGAAGAGCGTGAAGGCGGAGGTGCGTCCGGCCTATACGGATACCCACTCTTCCGAAAGCTTTGAACTGGTCATGAACAAGGCCCGTTCGGTTTACGATGACATTGTCAGTGAGGCGAAAGCCAAGGCTGAGGGGATTATCGGAGATGCCAACCAGGAGGCGGCGAATCTCAGGACCACTGCACAGAAGCAGATCACTGACCTTTCCGACCGGCTTACCTCACTGCGTCGTCAGGCATCCGATTACTATGAGCAGCTCGCCAAGGTTATTGAGAAGCAGAATGAATCCATGAGCGACCTCAAACGTCTTCTGTAAATCCATCGGGAGGTTCTCCTCCCGTTCTTTTTTTGTGTTCAGGTGTGTATGAGGACAGTTGTTTATCTGGTCATTTCTCTTATCCTGGCGGGGATTGATCAGGTCATCAAGGAGGGAATCCGCCGGCTTCCGGCTGACTTTTTCCCGCATCCGGCAGGTCCGCTGTTCACGATTACCAGGGTGTTCAATCCGGGAATCTCCTTTTCCATCGGGAAACGGTTTCCGCTTGCTGTGACAGTGATTTCAACGGTTTTCGTCCTGATCTGCATTCTCATTCTTTTCGCGTTTAAACAAAAAAGCGAAAGACTGGTCTGGGCAGTGTCCCTTGGGGGGATGATCGGGAACCTGACTGACCGTTTTCTGTTCGGTGCGGTAACGGATTATCTGATTCTCCGGCCTCTTCCGCTGTTCGTCTGTAATTTTGCGGACATCTGCATCTTCTTTGGTGTGGCTGGGCTGATTTATCTGTGTTTTCGGAGGGACGATTGACGTATGAATTCCATAGTCAGCCTGGTGGCGGATAAGGCGGAAACGCGACTGGACAGCCTTATCGCGGAGCATTCGGAACTGTCCAGAAACAGGGCACAGCAGCTGATCCGGGAGGGACAGGTGACGCTGAACGGCGTTACGGTAGTTAAACCCTCCCTTCTGCTCAGAGAAGGTGATGCCGTTTGTGTGCAGATTCCGGAAGCACGGGAATCCGGTATTGAGGCGGAGGATCTGCCTCTTCCCATTCTTTATCAGGATGCGGATATCGCGGTCATCGACAAACCGGCCGGCATGGTGGTTCATCCCTGTCAGGGGACACCGGACGGGACAGTCGTCAATGCGCTGCTGTACCATCTCACGGACCTGTCCGGCATTGGGGGCGAGTGCCGTCCGGGCATCGTCCATCGTCTGGATAAGGACACATCCGGTCTCATGATCGTTGCCAAGAATGATCAGGCGCACCTGGCCTTGAGTGCACAGTTTAAAGACCGTACCACGGAAAAGCATTACCGGGCGGTTGTCTACGGTTGTTTTCCGGAGGAGCAGGGACGGGTGGATCCGCCCATCGGTCGCAGTAAAAATGACAGAACAAAAATGGCCGTTGTGCCGGATGGAAGGCCGGCGGCAACGGAATGGAGGACGCTGAAGCCGCTTCGGCAGGCATCCCTTCTGGATGTGCATATTCTGACGGGCAGAACGCATCAGATCCGCGTGCATATGAAAGAAAAGGGGCATCCGGTTCTGGGCGATGTGATCTATGCACCGAATCTGAAAATGCCTGTCCGGATTCCGAGGCTGATGCTGCATTCCTATTCGCTCAGAATTGCGCACCCCGTAACCGGGGAGCAGATGCAGTTTACAGCACCACTGCCGAAACTGTTTGAGGAAACGGTGGCAAAGCTTGAGGCCGGACACTGAAAACATCTCCGGCTTCGGATGCCCGGAAACGAACGCGAACCCGGGCAGGAGTGAGCGGTGTTCTTTTTTTACTGACCGGCTTCGGAAAGAACTGATTTAGTGTTGAAAGAGAAAATGAATTCATGTATAATTTCTTCGTCGCCTGAAACGGACCGATGTCCGAACAGGTGGAAAGAACGGACAACTTCCAAATGTACTTTCAGAGGGGGATTTGATAAGCATGTTTGATTCGGGAAACGGGACGCAGCATTTTAAGGTGATCAGTGAAAGTACACAGGATGCGCAGACCATTCTGCTCTGTGTATATCAGGCGCTTTCGGACAAGGGATATGACCCGATTACACAGATCGTGGGCTATCTGA
>JAFUBF010000106.1 GCA_017460325.1 Clostridia bacterium
AAACCGGCGGGGTGAACTGATTGCACCAGGTGATTTCAAGAAACAGGAAAGCTGCCAGCGCAACCATTCCCAGAAAGCCCAGAGTGGCCTGAATGAAATTGCTTTTGAATGCCCGGAAAAAGGTTGGAATGATGCGGATATTGCCCTTGCTCCGCTCCCGCAGCATCTTGAGACACACGGTGTACATGGCCGTGCACGATGCGCCGATGGTGAAAACGGGAATGCTGCAGAGGATGAATAACAGGTTGACCCCGATAATGATGCCGGCGCGGTACATGAGCTGGCCGAACACGCTGTCATTGCTGAGAAAACTGCGCAGTTTTTCCATGATGGTTGTGCCTCGTTACAAAGTTCCGGCGAAAGGATCAGGGGTGCGGCATGGAGAACAGGAATCGAAGGAACAGGGCAGCCTGATCCACCCGGGTGGATTCGGAGCTGATGCCCAGCCAGGCATCCCCGGCGTATGCCTCATAATCCCCCACGATGCGGCTGCCGGTCAGGTCAATGCCGACGGGAATGGGTGACGTGCCGTACTCGGGATCGGCGGGGACGGTGGTGCAAAGACGGTCCTGCCAGGCCTCGGCAAGTCCGCCGGCCTTTTCGCTGGAAAGGTCCAGGAGACGGCCGTTGGCGCCCAGCGCACAGAGATCCTCTTTGGACATGATGACCACATCCAGGGAGCCGGAATCAATGAGGGTGATGAGGGCCTCGTAGTAACGGTTGCCCATCATGTTACGGGAGGGATTGCAGTAGATGCTGCAATTGAAGATGAGGCGCGTCTTTTTGAGGTCAAGCTCCGCATATTCGGCATATTCCCGGTACAGGGCCGATCCGGGACCGTAGTCCTTGAACGTATTGGCAAAGCAGGCATAGAATCCAACGGTTCCCGGAACGGTCAGCTGAAGGAACAGCAGGTAGATGCCGAGACCGAGGATGCCGATGATCAGACCCAGCTGAACGCGGTAATACGTCCAGACATACCAGAGGATATCAGAGGGGCGCTTTCCGGCCAGTTTTTTCCGATCCTCCGCGAGAATCTGCCTGAGTCGTTCCAAGATGGGTGACCTCCTGTCCGCCGATGTCAGTTCTGCTCCCGGACAAAGTGGAGCTGAACGCCGGGATAGTCGCCGCCCAGCTGCGGCAGGGTATAGCCGGCATAAAGCAGGGTGCTGCCGGTGAAGTGGACCTGTTCAAATCCGGCGGTCTCCATGTGTCCACTGTCGACAATGCCGCGGACGCCTTCCAGATGTACGGCGTCCAGGCGGTAACGGGCACTCGGGTCCAGCCCGCGCAGACGGAAATGTACGCCGGTATAGTTGGGTCGGGTCCGGGTGATGACCACGCTGACAAGGGCCTCGCTCTGATCCTGCGAAACGGAGGACCAGGCGGTAAACCAGCCGTTCTGCCCGGCGTGGGCCAGACGGTAGTAAAGACCCGTCTGAATCAGTTCCCGGTAGGACCGGTAACGCTGCACATGATCCCGGATCTGCGCTTTTTCCTCAGTGCTCAGCGTGGCGGGATCCAGCTCGTATCCGAAAGCGCCGGTCATGGCCACCACGGTGCGGGTGCCCAGGGGAACCGTGCGCCCGGTCTGGTGATTGGGGCAGGCGGAAACGTGGGCGCTTATGGTGCTGAGGGGATAGGCGAAAGAGGAACCGTACTGGATATCCAGCCGCTCGATGGCATCCGTGTCATCTGAAAGCCAGATTTGCGGGAAATAGTGGAGCATGCCGGCATCAAAGCGTCCGCCGCCGCCGGCGCAGCCCTCGAACAGCACCTGGGGAAACTCCGCCGTCAGCCGCTCCAACAGGCTGTAGAGGCCGAGCGCATACCGGTGCTCCAGCTCCCCCTGCCGGTCCGGCGGCAGAGCCGGGCTGTATCGGTCGCTGAGGCCCCGGTTCATGTCCCATTTGATATAGGCGATGGGGTTTTCCCGCAGCAGGGCGGAGAAGGTAGCATACAGCCAGTCCGTCACCTCCCGGCGGGACAGATCAAGCACCAGCTGGTCCCGGCTCATGGCGGGCTTGCGCCCGGGCACCCGCAGGGCCCAGTCCGGGTGTTGCCGGT
>JAFUBF010000107.1 GCA_017460325.1 Clostridia bacterium
GTTCGGACTGGATGTCACCAGGTCGGCTGTGGCAAACTGAAGGGAAGGACCGCCCCCCCTGGTTAAGTAGACGACTCTGAAATTTCCGGACATGGACAAATCACCGCGTAGCGGTAACAGATATGGTAGATACTTTCATCTCCGGGATTCGCCCCGGAGTTTTTTTGGAGGTACACTGATTAAGGATGAGGTACCGAGGATTTATCATCTCAGTGAAATCGTGGTGGATCTGCCTTTCTAGATTATCATCACTGACGAACTGGAAGGGGACGAGTACGCTGCCTTCCGTGCGCTGACGAAAAATGCGAAAGAGAAGGACGTCGAGTACGTGATGGATCAGGTCAAGCAGGAAGCAGATGAAAATGTCCGGGAACACTATGGTACGCTGATAAAGTTGATTTCGGACAAGAACCCTGAAAAGATGAGAAAGTTGGAGGGGGGATAAACAGATGGGCGATGTATTGATGGAGATTTTGAAGGACCGCATAGATGAAAAAATCAGGATCGCAGTAGAAGAGGCAAAGGCGGAAAACCAAGCGAAGATTGAAGCATGGAAAGCGAAGAATAAGGAGTGGGAAGCGAAAATTAAGGAGTGGGAAGCAAAGAATAAGGAGTGGGAAGCAAAGTGCCGGGCATTGGAGGCGGAGAATAAGAAATTAATGAAGGAAAATAAAGAGACCACAGCTTATATTCACAATCTGGTGAAAGGCATCTCTATGGGTGCAGAGAAGAGGAACGATCCTGAGAAGAATTCCGAGGGCTGAAGGTCGGCCATTCTAATACCGGACGCGACGGAATCAGGCTCCGCTGCTGCATGATGATCTGCGTCTGGTCCGGATGAATTCCGTCGGCAATGGGCAAGCCGATAGGGTGACAGAGGGAAGCTCCTGTTCTCTGAGGGTAGCTGTACAACATTTCCGCTGATAGAAGAAAGGAACCGTCTCAGACGGTTCTTTTCATGAAAGGGTAATCTTCTACTTTTGCTCGATGCCGGGTTCTGTCATTCTCATGGAATCAAGAATCCGTTGGACTTCCTCTTCATGCAGAATTTCCTTTTCCAGAATAATATCCCGGACGGATCTGTTCTGGACAATGGCCTGCTTTGCAATATCCGCTGCCTGCAGACCAATGGTGCCGCTCGTATTATCCTTATTCGTCATTGTCAATCTCCTGTTCTGTAAGATTCAACCCCCGAAAGCGAGTAAAACTGCTTTTACTATATGGTACACACTGCAGAAATCAAGAGAGTTGGCAGACGGGATTCATGCCGTTTTCAATGAACCGGAGGCATTGCCCCCGACCATGCAGAGTATGCGTTCGGGCGCCCGGATGACGAGGGGATCCCGGAGCCGGTGCCCTGGTCAGTGCGGCACATAATCGTGTGTCACAGATCGGAAAACAGAGCCCGGCACCAGGCAACGTACATGACGTCTTCGGACGAGGGAGCTCCGCCGGTTTACCGCTTTTCCGACCTTCCGGGATTGCATTACGTCATGTGGATGAAGTATAATCTAATAAAAATGGAGGTGGAAGCCACAGTATGATTATCGCGCTCATCATTACAGGAGCAATGCTCATGGTATGGAACATCTGTCGGTTTTTCCGCTTTATTCGCTCCACCTATGATGTGATTTCCGCGGACAGTTCCCGTGATAAGCGGTGGATGACCTTCGCTCTGCTTCTGCTGATTTTCTTCCTTTTGGGATACCTGTTTGTCGGCATCTTTGCCAATCCGCATCTGGTGACAGCCCTGATCCTTTTCTTCGGTTCTGTGTTCGTGGCGATTGTACTGACCCTTCTCACCCACCTGATGAACACCGCAAAGGAAAGAGGAATTGACATCGCCGAAGTCCTGGTCGGCGTCATTGATGCCCGGGATCCGAACCTGAACGGCCACAGCCGCTATGTGCAGGAAGTCACCATGCTGCTTTACCGGTATCTTCCCGCCTCTATGAAAAAGGATATCAACCCTGTCAGCCTGGAGTACGCCGCGCGGTTACATGATGTGGGGAAGCTGGGCGTGCCGGAGGCCATTCTGAACAAGCCCGACTCCCTGAATGAAGACGAATGGAAGGTCATGCGCGGACATCCCCGGACCGGCGTAAAAATCCTCCAGCCACTGCGCACGTTTGCCAACATTACCCCCTGGATTGAATATCATCACGAACGGCCGGACGGAAAAGGGTACTACGGTCTGAAAAAGGAAGAAATCCCATTGCCTGCCCGGATCATCGCGATTGCGGATACCTATTCAGCAATTACCATGCGCCGTTCCTACAAGCCACCCCGTTCCCATGAAGAGGCGGTACAAATCATTCAGGAAGCTGCCGGTACGCAGCTGGATCGGGATCTGGTGGAGATTTTCCTCACCATCCCGAAGGATGAGCTGGAGCGCTGTATGCCTGAAGAGGTGAAATACTGATGAAAAGCAAGGCGGTGTTTCCTCAGGGGAACCCGGAACGATACGCGGTCCTGTTCCTGCTCGATATTTGCTGTATACCGGGGGGGTGTGCGCTGTTTTTTCCGGGAAATCGCCTTCCCCTGAACTGATTGCGGTTTACCGTCGAATTGGAGGATGTGCGCATTCCCCTTTCCATACCCTGCGTCATGCGGAAATCATGGTGCTCCGAATCATACAGACCTTTCGGGGCACTTTCTATTTTTTTTACAGGAGTGTGCATTATGAAACTGAAAATATCAATGCAGCGATTTCCCTGCTGACCGTTTTCCTGCTGCTTGCTCATGTGGCTTACTGCGTTTACGCATATCTGGCATTTATCTATAATCCGAAGATGACCACGCTGTTTGCCGTTCCCATTCTGGTCTTAACGTGCGTTCATGCTGTTCTGGGCATGTCCGCGGTTTTTCTGCAGGGTCAGGGAACACGGCTGGATCTGTATCCGGAACAGAACCGGACCACGGTTCTTCAGCGGCTTTCCGCTGCGCTGATCTTCCCGCTTCTGATTTTGCACATGAGGACTTTTTCCATCATGAAGGCCGCTGCAGAAAACGGACAGCGAGCCATGATCTGGTTGATGATTCTGGTGGAACTGTGCTTTTTTGCCGCTATCATGACCCATGTGGCTGTGTCCATTTCCCGGGCGCTGATTACACTGGGATGGCTGCGCTCCCGGAAGGCACAGAGGACGCTGGATCGGATTGTCTGGGTATTCTTCGCCGTGCTGTTTGTTTTTACCTCCATTGCAGTGATCCGGACGCAGATTGCCATGTTTGTCAGGTAGTTCAGAGCCAACAGGTCATTGTTCACAGAGCACGCAAACAGACAGGATACGTGTGCCGGGTCGCGAAGGATGGCTGAGGAGTTGGCCAGTGTGCACCGGTTTGTCAAATAATGTTCCCTGTCAGCCATACGGTGCCGGAAGCCAAAGCACCATTAAAGCCGGAAACATCAGGTTAGACAGAGGTGGATGAGGAGACGCTGACGGAACTGGCTCCTGTGTCGGAATGATTTCGGATGAAACAGGAGCGTTGTTCATCGGGTGGACAGGAGGCTTATGTGAAGAGTGTAATTATCATCGGCAGCGGAATTTCCGGGCTGACCTGCGCCATTCGGTGCGCAGAGTACGGAGTCCGTGTTCTGCTGGTTTCCCCACATCCTTCGGAGCGGTCCCAGTCCGTTATGGCCGCCGGCGGAATCAACGGCGTCCTCCCCAATGGGGAGGAGGGGGATTCCGTTGCCAGTCATATTTTGCTCTGGCTGAACTGAGTGGGAAAAAGGTTACGAATTCTGTATCATACAAGAAGCTCAAACTGTTGGAAAAAGCAAACCATTATTTA
>JAFUBF010000108.1 GCA_017460325.1 Clostridia bacterium
GGAAACTATTATTACCAGCTTCGCATCGGTGTATCCATTATTTTCAACCTGGTCTTTATGCTGGCCGCCTTCCTTTCCTCGGAGGGAATCAAGAACTATAAGGTCAGCTACGCCTACGTTCTGTTCGTCCTCGGCTTCATGCAGCTCGCCCGCATTTTCATTCTGCCCCTGAACGCACTGAGGACAGAGATCACCATTGCAGGGCGCACCGGAACCGTGATGGGAACAGGCCAGTTTACCCTGGTCACGATTTACCTGATCATCTCGGGTGTCTGCTGCTTCGTCGCCGCCGTCATCGGGATCAAGAGAAGCCGTGAGCTGAACGAACATCTGGCTTCCCTCGGACTTTCCGCAAGCGCTTAAGGGGGAGGGAACAATATGGCAAACCTCAGCTTACAGCATATCGATAAGATTTATGACAACAACGTCCAGGCCGTCTTTGATTTCAACCTGGACGTGAAAGACGGCGAGTTTATCGTTCTGGTCGGACCCTCCGGCTGCGGCAAATCCACCACGCTGCGCATGGTGGCCGGTCTTGAGGACATTTCAAACGGCAAGCTGCTCCTGGATGGCAAGGACATTACCAATGCCCCTGCCAAGGACCGCGACATGGCCATGGTCTTCCAGTCCTACGCCCTGTACGGCCACATGACCATCTACGAGAACATGGCCTTCTCCCTTACGCTGCGCAAGGAAGATCCCAACGTGATCCACAAGAAAGTCCTGGCAGCAGCTGAAATTCTGGGCCTGACCTCCCAGCTCAACAAGAAACCGGCTCAGCTCTCCGGCGGCCAGCGTCAGCGCGTGGCCATGGGACGTTCCATTGTCCGCAACCCCAAGCTGTTCCTGTTCGATGAGCCCCTTTCCAACCTGGATGCCAAGCTGCGCGGTGCCACACGCCGCGAGATTCTGCTCCTGCACAAGCGGCTTAAGGCGACCATGATGTACGTCACCCACGACCAGACAGAGGCGCTGACCCTGGCAGACCGCATCGTCTGCATGTCCATGGGCCACGTCCAGCAGGTCGGCACGCCCCTTGAACTGTACGACTCTCCCAACAACCTGTTTGTGGCCAGCTTTATCGGGCTGCCGCCCATGAACTTCTTCGATGTCCGCGTCGAGAACGGCAGCCTGGTGGCCGATCAGTTTACGACGAAACTGACCGAGGAGGAAAACCACCGTCTGGCCGCCTATAACGGCAGGGTCATCACCCTGGGTGTCCGTCCCGAGAACATTACGGAGGGCGGCGACATCCACATGCGCGTCACCACCAACGAAAACCTCGGCATGAACACGCTGGTACACGGCCACCTCGGAAATGCTTCCGACGCTGCCAACCGGATCACGGCCAAGCTGCGCGGCTGGTGCAACTATCAGGACGGCGATATCGTTCCGATTTCCTTCACCAGGAAGCACTTCTTTGATAAAGAAACGACCAATGCGATCAAGGAGGGATAAAGGATGAATGAGAATGCAGCAAAGATGCCTGAATTTCTCCGCAAAATCATCGTTCATCTGAAGCGGAAACCGCAGACCATTCCCCTGCTGGCAATGATCATTGCCTTCCTGATTTACAGCCTGAACCTGACCAACATTTCGCATACCACCAGCCGTATTCAGGGATACGGAATGGGCCTGTATGGCTTTATCACCATGCTCCTCTCCATGCTCTCCTTCGTCTGCTTTACCAATGCGTATCCGAACCGCAAGCCCATCAACAAACCCATGTTCATTCTCATGCTGATCATGATCGGCATCATCATTTTCGCCGACATTCAGTACCGCGGCCTGATTCATACGGCACTGACGCGTGCCGAGAATCCGATTGCCCCGGAAAACTACATCAGTGCGGCGTTTAACATGCTGCAGGTCCATGTCATCACCCTGGGAATCACAGTTGTCCTGATTCTCGTCATGCCTGTCTATGCCAGGGCAATCCGCGGCATCAAAACATCCATTGAAATCGAGGACAACGGCAGACTCGGTGAGATTGAACTCTCCGGGGATAACTGATTGTGTAATTAGGCGGCATGTGCCGCCTAATTTTCAGAAAATACTGGAGGCAGAATGGCCTTTGGACGAAAAAAGGACGCCCCGCCGCAGGAGGAGCGCATTCCCTCGGATTATTACAAGCTTCATACCGACGCCGTCAATGATCTGATTAACGCCACAACGGAAAATACCCCCAAGTACTCCAAAGAAGAGCTGAACCGTTACCGCTCCAAACAGCGGATCCGGCTGAGCGACGCGGCAAAAGCGCTCCTGCTCAAGTTCTGGTTTGATGGCGCCTGCTGTTTCTTCTTCTTCTGGGGCATTGGGTTTTATGTGAACGGAACCCTGGATCAGATGTTCATCCTGGCGCTGGCACTGGGCATTGTCAATGATCTCCTGGTAAACAACATGCTTCGCTTCATGGCGAAAGTCCCTCATGCCAATGATCCGTTCATGATGTATCCCGAAAAGAAATACGTCACCCTATTCCTGAATATCCTGCATTTCTTTGTGGTTCTGTTCCTGGTCTTCTGGGTATACAACGTCATTAACATCGTGCTGAATCAGCTTCTCTCGACGCCGGATGGGGTGCATTTCGGGGTTGAACCGGTCTTTTTCGGCCTCATTACCCTGGCCATGGACATGCTTCTGATCAAAATGAAGCGTACAATGCAACGAATTGTGGCAGATGCCCGACAGACTGCCGCGCAAAAGAGGTAACATGTATTCGAAAATTGATGAATATGTCAAGCATCTGATTCGCGTCTCCTCGCCGGAGCGTACCGCATGGAACATTGAACGCATGCGGGACAACGTACCGCCCAACTGGAATTACATTGACGGCTGTATGATGGTGGCCCTTCTCTCCATGTCGGAGATTACGGGGAATCCGGAATACGCCGATTTCGCTGAATCCTTCATCGATTCCTTCGTTCAGGAGGACGGGAGCATCCGGACATTCGAGCCTGATAAGCACAGTCTGGATGACATCAACGAGGGACGGGTTCTTTTCCGGCTCTATGAGAAAACCGGAAAACAAAAATACCGGCTCGCCGCCGACCGCCTGATGCAGGCCCTCCGGGAGCAGCCGCGAACCGCCGAGGGAAATTTCTGGCACAAGGCCATTTATCCGAATCAGGTATGGCTGGACGGCCTTTACATGGGCCAGGTCTTCTACGTGCTCTATGAAAAGAACTTCGGTACCGGCAATTACGCCGATACCCTCTCGCAATACGGGCAGGTCCACGACCACATGCGGGACCCGAAGACCGGCCTTTACTACCACGGATACGATCAGACGCGCCGGGCCTTCTGGGCCGATCCCGTGACCGGCTGTTCTCAGTCCTTCTGGCTTCGGGCCATCGGCTGGTTCACCATCTCCCTGATTGACATTCTGGAGGAACTGCCGGCGGGCGCGGACCGGGATACCCTGACCGCGATCTACCGTGAACTCATGGAAAGCCTCCTCCACTACGCCGACCCGGAAACCGGCATGTACTATCAGGTGGTGGATCAGGCGGGACGTGAGGGCAATTACCTCGAGACCAGCGGCTCCAGCATGATTGCCTATGCGATGCTGAAGGGCACGCGTCTGGGCATTCTCCCGGACAAATACGCCGATCAGGGGGCAAAGACCTTCGATGGCATCGTCAAACGGTATCTGTCCTTCAGCGGGGATGCGCTGAATCTGGGCGGCATCTGCCTGGTGGCCGGCCTCGGCCCGGAGGATAACCGCCGGCGCGACGGAACGTACGCCTATTACATCTCCGAGCCCATCGTTGAAAATGACGCCAAGGGAGTGGCCCCATTCCTTCTGTGTTATACCGAGATCAAGCGCCGCCATCCGGCGCACTGACCCCGGCCACGTTCGCCATCTCCTCCGCGTAATGGGAGGGACTCCGTCCGTATTTCTTCTTGAACATTCTTGAGAAATAGAGCGGTTCCCGGAAGCCGCACCGACGTGCGATTTCCGTAATATTCGCCTCTTTCCCCTGCGAATACAGCCATCCTTCCGCTTCACTCAGACGCAGATCTGAGAGATACCGGTGAGGCGTTACCCCGATCTCTCCCTTGAACAGCTTCCGGATATAATCGGCGCTGAAGGGAAGGGACTCCAGATACTTGTCCAGTTCATAATTGGCGCTTGAATAATTTTCGTGGATGTTGTCGAGAATCTCCCGCACGGTCTCGCTGCGAATCTGTTCCTTATGGTAGCACTTCGCATAGGCCATGATCAGGTAGGCGTAGGCCATCCGGATGAAATGGGTATCCCCGCCTTTTTCCGCAAAATGCAGGCAGGCCCCCTGGAAGGCATTCAGCACAAGTCCCTCCCGGTTATCCGAAAAGACAAACGGCTTCTTCTGATAAAAAAAGGGTTCATGGATACAGACATAGACACCGGTAAAACTGCCTCTGGCAGACAGGGTATACGTCATCTCCGGCGGGATTCCCGCAATCATTCCCTTACTGAATTCAAGCGACTGACCTGATTCAAACCGGAGGGTTCCGCTGCCGCCGGTACAGTAAATGAGTACCCATTCCGACGGACCGTGTCTGACCGCCCGGTGATTGAGCGGATACTTCCCGGCATCCACGATGACATTCATTCCATTCCCTCCCCGGTAACCGATTTTCTCCGCTGTACGCCCGTTCCGGACTTTTCGGAAACGAGTATAGCAGACTTCTTTCGGTTTTGTCTATTCCTTTTGAAACAACCCCAAGCCTCGGTGATGCGCAGCAAGCCGGTCACCCACTGCCTGCTCTCATCTGACACACGGACGCCGCGCGTCCGGCCTTTAGCCAATCCTAAATCTTTATTCATATGACGCGCCGCAGGCGCAATCAATGGACAGGAGGCATTCCATCATGGCATACCTGACACTCAAAGATATCAACAAGATCTATCCCAACGGCTTCCATGCGGTCCACGATTTCAATCTGGAAATCGAAAAAGGCGAATTTATTGTCTTTGTCGGTCCCTCCGGCTGTGGTAAGTCCACCACTCTGCGGATGATCGCCGGTCTTGAGGACATCAGCAAGGGCGACTTCCTTATCAATGGAAAGCGTGCCAATGAAATGGGGCCCCGTGAGCGCCAGATTGCCATGGTTTTCCAGAGCTATGCGCTTTATCCTCAGATGTCCGTCTATGATAACCTTGCCTACGGCCTGACCCTTCAGGGGGTTGACGAGGATGTCATTGAGGAGAAGGTGAAAAAGACCGCCAAAATTCTCGGCCTGACCGATTATCTTGACCGTCTTCCCCGTGCCCTCTCCGGCGGCCAGCGCCAGCGTGTCGCTGTCGGCCGTGCCATTATCCGCAAGGTCGGCATCTTCCTGATGGATGAACCGCTTTCAAACCTGGATGCCAAGCAGCGCGTGACCATGCGTTCTGAGATTACGCAGATCCACCGGGAAACCGGCGCCACGACCATCTATGTGACCCATGACCAGACCGAAGCCATGACCATGGCCGACCGGATTGTCGTCATGAAAGACGGTTATGTCCAGCAGATCGGCACGCCCTATGATCTCTACTTCAACCCGGTCAACGTGTTTGTTGCCGGCTTCATCGGCGAGCCGCCCATGAACTTCGTTCGTACCACTCTCAGGGATGGCTGCGTCCGCATCTTCGGTTCGGAATTCTCCCTGGCACCCCTCAACCGTCCCATCCTCAGCAATTATGAAGGCCGTGAACTGGTCTTCGGCTTCCGCCCCGAGTCCATCGTCCTGGGGCAGCAGCCTAACGCCATTTCCCTTACCGCCACCGTCGAACTGACAGAAATGCTGGGCGATAACACCAATGTGTATATTACCGCCGGTGAGGAAAAGGCGATTCTGAAAGTCGAGCCCCACGACACACCGGAGATGGACTCTGAATTCACCTTCTCCATCCCCTACGAGAGCATCTACCTGTTTGATGCCGAGACGGAAAAGGTCATCAAGTAATCCTGCACAACGAGCGGAGATCCTCTTTCGAGGATCTCCGCTTTTACCTGTTATGCGGGTCTGCGGAACGTACAAGGTAGATGTTACAGGTAATATACCTCAATATAGAAGGTGTACCAGTTGATCAGGGCGGCTTTCCTTGCCTCTTTGCGGTTCTATACTCCCTGCTTTCGGATCAGGCATTCCTTTCCCTGGAAAGCAAAGCCGTATTTCCGGATGTTCTCCGCAGGGACTTTGGCAAGTAAATTCGCCTCATAACGTTTCTCTTCAATTTGCTTCAGGGCATTTTCAACGGTGTCCTCCAGCGTTTTTTCTCCACGTCTGGGGTTGAACACCTTGAATTCCATGATCACAGCCGGCTTTCCGGCTGTTTTCGGTTCCATCACCACATCATACCGCCCATATCCGCTTTCCCGGTTTGATGTCACCCGATAATCCGTGCTGTTTTCCGCCAGGAGCCCCAGCACCAGTCCGTGATAGAAATTTTCCGGCAGCTTGATAGACAAATTCCCGCCATCAAAGGAACTCATGGAAGTCAGCATGATTTCAGCCAGCCGCTCTTCCATGCTTTCCACATCCCCCTCAAGCATGGCCCGCACGAATCCGGACAGTCCGCCGGTCTGGGCGAACCAGTCCATAATCATTCTGGAAAACATTCTCTGCACTTCCAGATTCGTCAGTGTCAGGGTATAGAACCGATCACTGTTCTGATCCGCCGCTTCCTTTTCCGTCATGGCATGCTGGATTTTCAGATACCCCGTTGCCAGCAGCAGACTCCATACCGCGTTTGGATTGGTATCCAGCTGGCTGTAGATGATCTGCTCATCCACTGAAACCGTTACATTGCCGCCCTTTAGCAGAGTCTCAAACTGACTTTTAATCTCCGGCCGCCCGGTGCGCAGCAATTTCCCGATCAGCCCATTGCTGCTGGTATTCGCCCAGTAAGTGTCCAGTTTGCCCTTATCCAGAAAGCTCGTTACAGACCAGGGATTGTAGATATCCTTTACGCTGCCGAACATAAAACCATCGTACCAGTGCTTCACTTCCTGTTTATCCACTTCTTCGAAACCCTGTTGCTCCAGCGCATCAAAAACCTCTTCTTCCGTGAATCCGAAGGACGTGGCATACAACTCTGAGGTGGTTGTCACCGCAACCAGATTGTTCAGGTCAGCGATATCGGGATCATTCACCCGGGTGATTCCCGTCAGGATTCCCCGTTCCAGGGACCAGTTCGTTTTAAATGCATTAATGAACATCCTACCGGTAAACTCCAGCAGTTCATCCAGGTATCCGTTCATGAATGCTTCCTGCAGCGGAGTATCATATCCATCCAGAAAAATCAGCACCTTTTTCCCATGGATCTTCTCCAGCAGTGTGGAAATCAGATCGAGAGACATGGCTGCATCGATATCATCCATGTCTACGCTGATCCGGTTTAAAAATTCCTTCTCATTCCTGTCAAATATGTCCGTCTGATACAATTCATCATGAGCAGAAAATGCTTTGACCAGAGCTGCGTTAATCTCTTTCATCGCACTGGCATAGGTACTCCCCTTTACATCCGCAAAGCTCACGGAAATCACCGGCCATTTTCCCTGCTCCTCCCGCCTAGCCGGGTCTTCCCAGACTGTCAGCCCTACACACCGGTCGCTACGTCCAGCGTAATGCTTCGAGAAGAAGCAGTTCAGCATGGACA
>JAFUBF010000109.1 GCA_017460325.1 Clostridia bacterium
ACAGTTTGTCAAGTATTATTTCTGTGACTTATAAAATTGAAACTCCCCCTTATTTTACTAGTGTTCTAAGGCATTATTGGGGATGATTTCTTTTTTCGACAATCGAAGGCAGTTTCTCAAATATTCGAGAATTTACGTATACAGTTTCTGATACCCCTCCGCCAGAAAGATAGAATCAAATATTAGTTGCTTCCTTTCAGCATCATAAAGCGACAAAATCTCCTCTATCTCCTCAATCAAAGAATCTTCTCCAGATTCGTCCCCACTATTAACTATAGTAAGGGCATCCATTCCATCGTTTGAGATAGAATATTTGGGAAGGTAACCTTCAATCTGAGTTAATGCGATATCCAATAATGTCTTTCCCTTTTCATCCAAAATTTCGTTAAGCGCAGTTATAGCAGGAGTCGTTCTGTTTATCTGGTAACGAATTTTCCCCTCATGTTCGTTTATTCTATCCCAAACCTTAAATTCCACCGACTGTTCTTTCGTTCCCGGAAATTTCGTAGTGCGCTTGCTTCTGACTATTGAATCTTCCACAGCCATTTTTATGAGATCTTTAATTTTATCTGGGATTTTTGCTGACGATTTCTTGACATCCAGCATCCATACAGAATCAAGCGTCGAAGGAATGTCCACACGAATTCGTGCGAGCTTGTTGAGTTCGCTACGAATTCCCATATGCATCCAACTTCCCCATGAAATTAGCCTCTTGTTCCTGTACAAATAAAATCCCTGATCGTCATAGATGCTTTTAGGATTTCCCAGAAGGGCTTTTTCTTCAGATGTTAAAGAATTCGCAAATGGTAAAGTGTACGGTACAACAATAATGTTTGCTCCATTTACTTTTATGCACGATGTTCTGCCGGTTTGCTGTCGCCCTATCGAATCAAGAAGAAACGGGTCTCGCTTCTCGATTCTTTTGTCATGAAAGTAAATAGAAACATCATGATAATAGCGGTGAAACACTAACTCAACATGTTTTTTTGAATCCGAAACAAGGCTGCGAAAACTATCTTCAAAGTGTTTTGCAAGCCCCTCAATTTTGTCAAATTTTGTCCAGACCACCAAAGTTCCACTTTCGAATGTTTTTAACTTTTCAATATACGGAAGTTCATTAATTTCTTCACTTGTAAGCACTTTAAGCAATAATCTGTTTTTTTTCTCGATTATGTCTAAATCGAAGGACATCGCCCTTAGTTTACCGTATCTTTTACTTGCAACTGTGAACTCTCTGCATTGAGAAAGAGAAGCGGATTTCAAGCCCAAACCAAATCTGCCAAGTTCTACCTCGCTGTCTTGTACGCCTTCTCTATCTGAACCTGGTAACATGGCATTATCCAATTCCTCTGACGACATACCACGACCGTTATCCAGTATGCAAAAATACGGAACCGACGCAAGAGGATCTGAATAAAGATACACCTCAGTTGCCTGTGCAGAAATGCTGTTGTCTATAATGTCCGCCACTGCAGTTGAAAAACTGTATCCAATGGATCTTAAACCGGTTAACAATGCTTTTGCCGGAAACTCTCGTTCGACTACATCGCTCATGGTCATCATACTCCTTGGTATTCATAAGTAACCGAACAGATTGTCTTCTTCATATGTTCCAAATCCTGCGAAGTAAACTCATGCATAGATGGATTCCCGTTTATATCAGTTACCAGAATAAGTTTCACCTGTGAAGAAAAAGCGGAAATAAATCGTATTATTGAGATTGGCAGATTAAAATAACAGATCTGAGTTGATGTGAAGCGAACTATTAAGTATTCCTTTTCTGCCTTATTTTTAACTTCTATATCAAACAATGCATATGGATAATATCTGCTTAGTTCATACCATTCTTTTTTCCCCGATTCATTCAAACTGTTCGTAACTATGCTAATAGCTTTCTGTCTATTTTCATTCATACAGTCCATGAAATTTTCAGGGTTAACGCTATCATATCCCAGCCTGTCTCGAATGGCAATGATTTCCATGTCATAATCGTCTAAATACTCTTTGAATACCGAAGAGAATTTATCTCCTACTCCTCGCCGGATTAGAAAGACCTTTGAATATGGAACTCCATTTTCACCGACAATCAAAGCATCGAAATTTAAAACCCCTGTTGCTGTATCATATTCAAATGCCTGAACAATGAAAGCGTAATCATTCAACGCTTTTGATATCGCTTTTATCACCCGTCCATTGCTGATCACTATTTCTTCATCCTCATAATCAAGAACCTGTGGATAGTGAACCTTTTGTCTGCCGAAGTGAACGCTCTTAGGATCTATCTCCTCACGAATATAAATGCAATAACAAGCTCCTGCATCTATCATTATTCCATTTACAGCAATCTTTTCAAATAAATACGTTCTCACAATACGAACATCAGCACGTGATTTAGAGAGAAGCTTCATTGTGAGTTTCTCTTTACTTTCAGATGGAATGTTCTCCGGCAACTGAAGTATTTGAGCAAGTTCTTCATGAACGGATTTTCCCTGCTTGAGCGGTGTTGCTACCGTTGGCGTATGCCCGGTCAAATTATCGTTTTTTATGTTAAGATACAATGACTTTATATCAATAGGCATACGTATAATCATTAATTACCCCTCACATACTTCTCACCGAACATCGCTCTAAACACTTCAGTCAGGACATCCACAACAATGGAATTGCCAATAAGTTTATTCATTTTTCGATATGTGAATTCCAAATGTAGTGTGCTTTCGTACTCTTTCTCTGTAAATCCCATCAGTAAAAAAGCTTCTCTAATTGTCAATCGTCTGTAAGAATCTCCCTTTACTCCACTGTATTTAAAGAGTGCAGCTGTATGGGTACGATCCATATTGCACGTTATAGTACGTACAACAGTATTTTCATTAAGTTCTTTTCCGTTAATCCTCCACATTTTTTCTCGAGAAGGAGTTTTGTTGAGTTGTGCAATGTCAGCTTCCTTTTTATAGGTCTCATTGGAATAATCATTTCTAAAAAAGCGATTAAAATCATACACACGCTGTTTCTTTTGAATCTTAGCAGAAACGTTAAGCTTATCTCCAAGATGACTTACAATAAATGCCCGTTCTCTTTCCTGCGGAATACCAAAGTCTAAAGCATTTAAAACCATGCATTCATCATTTGAATAACCTAGAGATTCCAAAAAACTAAGCCACGCATTAAAATCTTCTTTGTAAACAGGGGCAAGAATATTTCGAACATTCTCAAGTAATAAGTATTCCGGTAACCGATTATATTCCTTCAGCTCTAACAGTATTCTTTCTATCTCCCAGAGCAAACAAGACCGTGTTCCAGACCCTTTTTTCATTCCCAAACCTTTTCCGCCTGTAGACAAATCCTGACACGGAAAAGTATACACCAGCAAATCTATTTCAGGCATGTTAGCACCTTTGATTTGCGTAATGGACCCAAAATTTTTACTATTTTTATTCGCAGCGTATAGCAATTCGATATAATCACTGTTCATCAGCTCAAGCTTTGACGGACGTACAGAATCTCTGCTGAACTGAAACTGTTTTAAGTATTCTACCTGTTCACTTTTATCCGGAAAGGTAGGGGCACATTCAGATTTATTATGTATGGCATCATAACAAATAATAGCATCCGTAAACCATTCACTTATTCCTACAACTTCATAGTCAAAACCCAATCTGTCAAGAGCAGTTGCCTGAGCGCCAATACCTGCAAATGCTTCAAATACTCGAAGCTTCTTCATGATTTGCCCATTATTGTCCATAACATTGATTCTTCCTTAACATGTCAATTGCTCTCAAATTAATGAGTAACGCAAGTGGCAATTCTTCTTTTTCGAAAAAACATTCCTTTAGAGGTCGATTGTAACGATGGTTTCAACCTGTTCTCTGACCATTCAGTCAATCAAACTTCCATCGTTACACGTTATCATAAACTCCAGTTTCTGTAACCCAGCAGTATATTTAAACCCGAACAACATTCTTGATCAGATTGCACGGGCCAACGCACCTGGGAAGTCCGCACAATTACATTCAATGATTTCTTCTTCCCTTGCCGAAATGATTTATGTAGCCGCATGAGCAATTCATCGGGAGTTTTCAAAAAAAATGATAACCGCATAGTCGTTGCTCCGAATGACGACTCAAGAGAATGCAGGACGACACTTTAAAAATGAGATAAAAAATGGTAGGTTTCAAATATAATACTGCCCACATGTTTTATAGTACTACTAAATCTTTTCAATATCAACCTGTTAAAAATGGAATCGAAGACCAAAGAACGTACAAACAAAGTACCCTCCGCCTCGTTTTCGGAATTCATAAAAACCCCGCCATCCTGAAGGACAGGTAGCGGGATATAAATCCATATTCAGTTTCCAAAACACAGCTTCGAACGTTTATGATATGTATGAAAGATATTACTCGAGAATGAAGTTGATATCATCCGCAGAGAGAGAGTCGATGCCCTCGATGCTGGTATGCACCACATCCGCGCTGGCTTTGCGCTTCTTCTCCTGCAGCTCCACCACCTTTTCCTCAATGGAATCATGGGAGATGAGCTTGTAAACCGTTACCGGCTTGGTCTGCCCGATCCGGTACGCCCGGTCCGTCGCCTGCTCCTCGACCGCAAAGTTCCACCAGGGATCCATGTGGATGACCGTATCCGCGCCGATCAGGTTGAGGCCCGTGCCGCCCGCCTTGATGGAGATGAGCATTACCTTGATCCGGTCCTCCCGGTTGAAGCGCTCGGCCATTTCCACACGCATGGCGCCCGGCGTATCGCCATTGATATAGTACGAACGAATATCCTTCTCCTCCAGGTAGTACCGGAAATGCTCAAGCACACGGGTGAAGGAGGAGAAGACCAGAACGCGGTGCCCGCCCTGAATGGCCACCATGACCTGCTCCAGCGCCACGGCCATCTTGCCGGAGGTTTCCTCGTAATCTTCCAGGAAGACGGAGGGATCCACGCAGATCTGCCGCAAATGCGTCAGCGCCGCAAGGACCGATACGCCCTTTTCCTTCTTGGCAATGTTTCTGGCTTTCTGCAGGTACGCCTCGTACAGTCCACGCTGCTGGTCCGCCATGGACACCGTCACCAGAATCACTTCCTTGCCCGGCAGGAAATCCAGCACTTCTTCCTTGGACCGGCGAAGCAGGAACGGCGAAACCTTCCGGGCCAGCTCTGCCCGGGCTTTCGCCTGGTCCGGCTCTATCTCATACTTGGTACGGAAGCCGGATTCCGTGCCCAGATACCCGGGCATCAGGAAATCAAAGATGGACCACAGATCCGTCAGGGAGTTTTCCACCGGCGTACCCGTCAGGGCCATGCGCATGTCGCTCTCAATCTTCCGGATGGCTTTGGCCTTCTGCGTCGAGGCATTCTTGACATTCTGTGCCTCATCCGCCAGCACCAGATAAAAGCCCTTCTCCTGATACGCCTCAATATCCATGCGCAGAGAATCGTATCCCGTAATGTACAGGGTTTTCCCCTCTTTGGGAATGCTCTGAATCAGCGCAAGGCGGTTCTCCCGGGTTCCGGAGATAATCACCACCGGAATATCGCCCATCCATTTGCGGACCTCATTGCGCCAGTTGTACACCAGAGACTTTGGGCAGACCACCAGGACCGGCTTGTTAAAGTCCGACGCAGAGAGGAACGTGAGCACCTGCAGCGTCTTTCCAAGACCCATGTCATCTGCCAGGATGCCGGAGAAGCCATACTTGGACAGCCGCCGCATCCAGCGGATCCCATCCTCCTGATACGGCCGCAGCACTTTGCCGAGATCCTGCGGCAGCGCCAGTTTCTCCTTCTTATATTCCACCACGTCCGTAATCGCTTTTTTCACGAAACGGTCCATGGAAATTTCCACGCCGGAATCCCGGAAGCTCTCCAGCTGCATGGCGTGATAGAAGGGGAGGACAATGTCCGACAGCTTTTTCTCTGCCCCGACTTCCTCAATGATCTCCTCTACCGCCTGCATTTTCTCCGGTTCCAGCACAATAAGATCATCCCTGAGGAGGAAGAAACTCTTCTTTTTGCGATACGCGGCGTAGATTTCCGCAAGCTCATCCTCTGAATAATCCTTGCTGTAAATGGAGAGATTCAACCAGCCATCGACCCGGGTTGCCGTAATTTTGACCTCCGGCGCCCCGCGCATATTGAGCCGCCGGATCCGCTCATCCAGATAGACGGAGGCCACCTGGCGAAGCGGTCCCAGGTCACTCTTCAGGAACGACAGCACACTCCCGGCATCCGACACTTTTCCGTTTGGGACCCCGTTCAGGTTCGCGAGCGTAATCTCATACGACCGGATCATCGCCGATTCAATCGGCTTTCCCTCAAAGAACGCCTTCTCGTGCTTTTCATCCCCAACACGGTATTCCGTCCTGAATGCCAGGGTACTGTTCCGCTCCAGGGACACATACAGGGCGATCTCAAAGACATTTTTCGTTGATTTGCGGATGATGCCGGAGGAAACCGGTACGATCTTCTTGACGAAGAGGTCCTGGACGTACTCCACTTCCTTCCGGGTCTTCCCCGCAAAGTAGTTATACAGTTCCGCATTGACCGGTGAATCGAAATGGAACAGGGTTATCTTCCGTTTCGACCTGTTGATCAGGACCATCTGCCTCTCCGAGATGATCCGGATCTCTTTTGCGTCATTAATCTCCGGTTGCAGATGAATGCTCCCATCTGAATCGAGGCTGACCGATGCGGGGATATCCTCCTCGACAATGTTCCACGCCTTTTCCTCTGAAAACAGGATGCTTTTCCTGGCCGATTCCGGTATCTGCGAGATAAACGCCGGTATCTTTTCCCGGGGTACCAGAAAATACCGTGCGTCACCAATGTTCCTGAAATCAAAATATTCCGGGAAATGGAACATGAAAGACCGCCAGGATTCCTCAAACGCGTCCGGGGAAAGATGCACGGAAAATTTCGTAGAGAATACCATTTCTCCGCCCTTTTTCAGGGTTTCACTGAACTTCCTTGCATCCTTGACGATGTATTGCCGTCCCCCTGCCGGACCGACTTTCATGCTCAGTGTCAGGGACTTATTCTTCTCTGACAGCCCTTCCACCTCAAAGCACAGCTGCAGCACCATTTCCTGCAGGTTCTGTTCGTTCAGCAGTCCTTTGTTGTCCAGACGATCCAGGAAGGTAAGGAAGGCACTTCGGGCTTTTTCCCGGTCCTCCAGTTCCTTTTTCGAGAGCCCGGCAACCGCGCCCAGCGTATAATACGCCTCGCCATACATCTCTTTCTGCTTCTCCTCGGACATGTTCTTTTCCATGTCCCTGAGATAGACCAGCAGAGGATACCAGAGAAATTTCTGTCCGTGAGAAACATGCAGATCCACACCGACGGAAAACCAGTACCCCAGCGGAATGGTTTCATCCTTCAGGTCTTTCCGTCCGGCAACATACGTCATGGTACCGGAGGCCGTATTGTAACGGGTGTAGATCTCGTACCGGTCCGGCTGAAATTCCTCCTGTCCGCTTTTCCCTTTTCCCAGTTCCTTCAGTTTTTCATCATCTATTCTGTCCAGCAGCATGAGACCCCTCCACCTTCTTCAGTTCAGGCGCGATTTTCGGCAACGTATCAAAATGCATGCCGATGGCCGTGAGATACACCAGATCATCCCCGTTCCTGTCGTACTCTGCCTCGTCCGACACATACTTGGATGCAATACTGTCTCCGTTCCGGGCCAGAACCAGCAGGTACTCTCTTGATTTGTTCGGTTTACTGAACTTCAACTGATATCGGTAGTCTTTCCTTACCTGATTGCAGAGTTCCTTTGCATACTCCGGACGGGTTTGCATGATGGTATCCAGCACTTCCACCGACTTGTCTTCCAGGTCATAATTCTCAGGTTTGGCCTCCGGGTCCACCAAAAAGTCAATCTGGATTTCATACTCACTCGGTCCGGAGTAATACCAGTACTGGGACGCCTCTTCTTTCCTTCTGTTTTTCCATGCCGGCAGAAACATTTCCTGCGGGATGCATTTCATCACCCGTTTGTAATCTTCGACCGATCTGATCCTCCTCACCAGCATCTGAACAACCGTCCCCATCCTGTCCCCATATCCGGCATCTCTCAGCTTTTTAACATCCTCCAGGTTCAAATCCATATATTTCTCATCTTTCAGCCGCTCCACCATGGACAGATACTCCTCATAGAGGGGTGGATCTTCCATCCAGCCGTGCAGCACCTTCTCGATACGACTGCTCGAAACAGTTTTCATATCCGCTGCTTTGAAATATTCGACCTGCTTCTCCCGGCTGAAATCGATGATATAATCCTGTCCGAGCACCGGCAGGAACTGTTCCGTCAGCTCCTCATCCGCCACAATTTCCTGAACAATGATACGCCTCTGTTCATCGTCGAAAATACTATAGCTCTGCTTCAGCAGGGAAATCACCGGCCATCTGTATTTCTGCCTGTTCTCAAACAGTATCGACCCTACTGTTTTTTTACTTTCCCTCCAGTCGTAATTAAAGAAACAATTCTCACAAACTTTGAAGAAGTTATCCATATAGACCTTACTGTTCAGAAGCTCAGCCATTTCAAGAATAAACTGCTTTTTTTCCTTCGCCGGAAGATCATAGGCAAAGGGACTTACTCTTCCCACAAAATGCGCTATATGCCAGCTGAAATACGAGGAATCCTTCTCTTTCTTCAGGCGATCCAACTCCTCCTGTATGATCTTCCTGCTGTCTGTAACAGGAATTTTACCTCCGTTGTCCTCCTTAATTCCGATAAGCGCCGCAATATGCGGGCAGGCTCTCTTCGTATTGTATACCCCGCACTCGCAGGTAAGATCGTCCACATCCACCCGGACCGTTGTATCCCAGTTCAGGTTTTTAGTCAGGTACGCGAACCCTTTCCCGGTGTACATGCACCCATTCTTTCGCAGATCCTCCGCCCGTTTCTTTGAAATCTGCGGATGCTGCGCCAAATATGTTTCAAACTCGCCCATCTCTGTTCCTTTCCTTCCCTGTTCTGTATTCCTGACATCCTGTCACTGCGCGACAGGCCCAGGCACTGTATGCGACCTGGTCTTTCGGCACCGTAACATTCAGATGCTCGTTGCCCCCTCATACTGTCACTGCGTGACAGGCCCAGGCCTTAACAACCGGCCTGGTCTTTCGGCATCGCAGCTGTTCTTTTTTCTGTCTTTTACATACTGTCACTGCGTGACAGGCCCATCACTGACACTCAGGACCGCAACGGCGACAGCCTCTGTTCCGGTAACCGGATTTCGGGCGATGCGGCGCAGCAGCAGATGGACAAGGCGCCCATCCGGGCCTTTCAGATCATACACGCCACGTTCCTCCTCCCGGACGCACTTCTGCAGCGCTTCAGAAAAGTCCCGCCCTTTTTTCTCAGTCGCCTGATAGGTTGACAGCCCGGTCGCATCCACGGAAAACATGTCCGCCGTAAATTCCCGATAGGACAGATTGCACCGGGCAATCCGGGTCTCGTCCCCGTTTACCTCGATAATCGCCATGGGCACTGTATTGAAGTACCGCCTCAGGCTGGCATCATCCTTGACCAGACCGGTCAGGTCATACAGGCTGATCCGCCCCAGCGCATTAAAGTACTCCACCTCATCCGGTTTTTCGTACCCGTTCAGGGAACCGGACTGGTAGGCTTTTTCGAGTTCCTCCTCCGGCAGGGGTTGTGTGTAATAGAAGCCCTGCAGACGCGTACAGCCGATTTCCTTGAGGAACTCCACCTGGTCCGCCCGTTCGACTCCCTCACACACCGTGTCAATGCCCAGGCCAATCGCCATTTTCATCAGCTCGGTCAGGATGATCCGGCTCTTTTCATCATCATCAAACTGCTGCATGAACCGCATGTCCAGCTTGATCAGGTCCACCGGCATGCTCTGCAGCACATCGAGAGAGGAATACCCGCTGCCGAAATCGTCCATCCATACCGGGAAGCCCAGTTCACGGAACCGCGCGGCCTGCCGGCGGATAAACTCGAAATCCGTGCCGATGATGCTTTCGGTGATCTCAATGGTAATAAGCCTGCGGGGGACGCCGGCCAGGTCCACCCGTTTCCGGATCTCCTCCACAATATCGCATTCATCAAAGTCCGACCGGGACAGGTTCACGGACTGAGGCACCGGCACCTGCCCACGCTCGCACATCCGTCGAATCTTGAGGAGCACCTGATTCACCACGTACAGATCCATCTTGTAAATGATCCTTGCGTTTTCCAGGATGGGAATGAACTCGCCGGGGGACAAAGTGCCCCGCTTCGGATCCACCCAGCGTGCCAGGGCTTCCTCATCGCAGATCCGGTCATTGGTCGCCCGAATAATGGGCTGGTAATAGACCTTAATCCACTGCCCGGCAATAGCCTGGTCCAGATGCGCGATGATGTACTGTTCCTTCTCGGCACTGGCATACATGTCCGAATTGAAAAACAGATAGGAGCTGACATACCCGGTCCGGACGGCATCGCAGGCGATCTTCGCCCGGTCACAGGCCGCACTGATATCCTCTTCACCCGTTCCCGGATAGATGCCGGCCAGGATGGTGGGCGTTGATTCCTCCCGCGTCTTTTCCCAGGCCTCAAACAGGCCGTTCAGCCGTTCCTCCACCCCCTCCGCTCCGGTAAAGACAGCAAAATGGTCCTGACCGAAACGGCTGCAGTTTTCCTCCCCGAATACCGTGGTAAGAAGGGCGGAAAAATTGCGCAGCAGACGGTCCCCCTCCGTAAATCCCCGGCTCTGATTGTAAAACTTCATCCCGCTCAGGTTCAGATAGAGGTAGGCGGAACGGATTCCCCGGTCCAGCATCTGCTCCCGTTTTCTTTCCACCAGCTGGAAGAAGTAGGACATGCCGGGCAGCCCCGTCAGGAGGTCATAGTAGTTGCCCTTCAGGACGTTTTCCTGCAGCCGCACCTCCAGGTTGTCCCGGTACTCGTCCTTTTCGTTCTCCAGCACAAAGCTGTGCAGAATGCAGCAGCTCACCAGACATCCCACAGCGTACATGGGCAGCAGCGGGTAAATGGCCTGCAGCAGGATGAACAGCGCCATGTTCAGGCTGGAAAAGCCGATGGTATAGTACCGAAGGCGCATGGTCTGTGTCCCCTTGCCCGCCACACCCAGGACGTACGGGACGGTCATGAAAAACATGGCCATCTGGACCACCAGCATGACATATCTGGCTGTTTCGGCCACATATGTCCCCTCCGGCGTAAAGGTGAACAGCACCGGCGTGAAAAGGTTTACAACCAGGATGATCAGGACAAGAAGGAAGAGCACCCCGCCCACCCCGAGGAGCAGGGTCCTGAACAGCGTCCGCTCCCTGAGGTAGGCGATGACATACCGGGTCCACAGGAGGATGGTCAGGGCCATGGACGCAAAGTACAGAACCGTGTCCGCATAACAGAGTTCCACCAGACGGAATTCGTAAAGAATTCCCCACAGGGCGTCGATGGCGAAATAAACGGTAACGCTCACGACGAACCGGCGGTACTCCGCCCGCGCGGGCATAAACTGATTTCCCGCCTTGTTCCACAGCACCTCGTGATTGATAATCAGCTGGATGATCAGGGCAAGAATGCCTGCACTCGAGTAAACCATCCCGTAAGCCTCCTCTTTCCTCCAAAACAGTCAGGTACAGGGGTACAGGGGTACGGGGTACGTTGGCCGGTCACAGGTCTCAGCCTCTCAGCACCGTCAGGATGGCCACCAGGAGGCCCAGAATGATCCGGTACCAGCCGAAAGGCTCAAAGCTGTTGCGTTTGATATAGCTGATCAGGGCCCGGATACACATCATGGACACGATAAAGGCCGTGATGCAGCCGGTCAGGAGAATCAGAACTTCCCCGGTCGTAAAGGTCAGTCCGTATTTGAGCAGCTTGATCAGGCTCGCCCCGGCCATGGTCGGGATAGCCATGATGAACGTAAACTCCGCGGCCGCGGCCCGGGAGCAGCCGACGATCAGGCCACCCAGGATGGTCGCGCCGGAGCGGCTGGTTCCCGGAATCAGTGCCAGAATCTGGCACAGACCCATCAGGAGGGCCGTTCGGGCATCCATCTCCCGGAGCGTTCCAATGCGCGGCCGTCGCCTGGCGATGTAACTGCGTTCCACCACAATGAACAGAATGCCGTACAGGATCAGCATGGCGGAGATGACCACGTTGTTGTGCAGATGGGCATCCAGCCAGTCATCCAGGGGAATGCCCACGATTGCGCTGGGAAGAATGGCAATCACCACCAGAATCCAGAGCCGGATCACGTCCATTTTGAAAATGCCCGCCGGTCCCTCTCCGCGTCCGGGCCGGGTGAACGGCCAGATCTGCCGGAAAAACAGGATGATGACCGCCAGAATGGCGCCCAGTTGAATCACCACATCGAACATGGACATGAAGGACTCGCTGACATTCATCTGCACAAACTGATTCAGAATAACCATATGACCGGTTGAACTGACCGGCAGCCACTCCGTAATGCCCTCCACAATGCCGAACAGCACCGCTTTCAGGATTTCCGCAATATTGATCATATCATTCTCCCCTATCTCATCTGTTGCCGGTCAGAACTCAAATTCATCCGCCGAACGAACGACAATTTTCCCGGACCGCTCCTCCTGCAGGGGCGCCTCGGGTTTTGGCGCCTCCATCGGGGTCACCCGGTCCCCGCCCTTTCGCAGTTCCTTCATCAGGCGCAGCAGGGGCGTCATGGCGTTGATCTCGTGGATCATCTGCTGCACAAATTCCGGTGACTGCATCAGGGCCCATTCCGCCTCGGTTCCGTTATGCCCCACTTCCAGATACTTGAGCCTGTACAGTTCCCGCAGGTCCTCCGGCACCGATTCAGGCACCTTCATTTTCTGATACGCCTCGCCACCCACGGTGTACCGGTCCGGGAACCCTTCCGCCCGGAACACGTCCCGCACCTGGTCCGGGGCGGTCAGGATCCGCTGCCGGAAGGCATCCATCAGGGGCCGGTCCGTTCCGTAACTGCCGCAGCCCCAGCCCATCCAGTCCGGACCGAAGCCCCAGTACATGTGGAACCCTTCACTGCGCCGCTCGCCCGGATACCGCCAGCCCATCCAGACATGATCCCGGAACGGGGCCTTGTCCTTGGTAAACCGCGTATCCCGCCTGAGCCTTGCGATGACGCTCACCGGCCGCGTATCCAGATCCGGATCCAGCGTATGGATCACCGGCGTCAGCGCCTCATTCAGTTCCCGCATCGGGATCCTGATTTCCTTTTCATAGACCTCCAGATGCTCTCTGTAATAGGTTTCATTGTTATTCAGTCGGAGGCCGATGAGAAAATCCACTGCCTCCCTGCGTATTCCTGTAAACACCCGTTCAACGCTCCAGTCGAACAAAGCCGCCGTTTCAAACGGCGGCCCTGTTCAGTCAGTTTTTACTCAAAAAGGTCCTCATCTTCGATGTCGCTGTCCTTTTTCCGCTTCCCGAAAAGACCGCGCTTTTTCTCTTTAGGTTTCCCGTCATCGCTCTGTCCCTTATTCGGCTGATTCCGGTCCGGGGAGGGCCGCCCCTTCTGTCCGGCCTCATCCTCCGGCACGACAACCGGCACTTTCCGGGTCGCCTCGGTCATTACATCCCTCGCCCCTTCGCGGGAAAAGACCTTGGTCTTGGACTTGTCCACCTTGCGTGTTTCCGGGAACTCCGGCCGCTTTTCAACCGGTTCCACCCGCAGGGTCGGATCCGCTTTCTTTTCCTCGTTGCGGGCCGAGCGCCGTCTGCCGGGCTCATTCTCCGTCCCGTCACCCTCTGCCGGGGATGTCGCCTCCCGACTCAGGTCCTCCTCCGTCAGTTCCTTGGAGGGGACGATGTCGCGGTTCCCCAGGCCCATGTCCTTATCGCCCTTCCCGCCGGCCTTCTGCTTTCCGGCTTTGGCCTTCTTCAGGGGATCCCGGGTATCCGGCGACAGGCGAATGGTATCAATGGCATCCGCAAGGCGCTTCTTCTTCCGCCCTGACCGGATCGCAGAGGGAATGGTAATCGCCAGGATCAGCACCACCAGTCCAACGCCAATCCCGATCAGGACCGGCAGGCTGAACATGTCCGCCGCCTGCTCCAGCACGCTGGGCACCGGCGTCGGTGAGGGCACCGGTGAGGGCGTGGGCGGAACCGGCGTCGGAGGCGGCGTCTGGGTCGGGACCGGCGTGGGCTCCACATAGGTCAGCTGAATGATATTGGAATCATAGCTCTTGTCGTTCCCGGCCGCATCCTTGCCGGTGACCACGAACTGGATCTGTCCGGCGATGCTGGTCTCAAGATCGAATACCACATCCCGGGTTTCGCCGGAGGGCAGGGAGGGAATGGTGGCAACCGGGGTTCCCGCCTCGGTAATGGTCAGGGTGGTGGCATCCGTGTCGCCCATATTGACGACCCGGACCAGGAATCGGACCACGGCAGGCTCCGAGTAAATCCGGTTCGTCTCCGCCGCCGCCATGACATTCAGCACCAGCGCCATGGAGGCATCCTGCATCACAACGCCCAGCGGATCCGACTGAATGGTTATCCGGTCGCCCTCCGCATCAATGCCGCTGACGGTAGCCACAATGTTCCCCGACTGCCGGGGTGCATACGGAATCGACGCCTCATAGCTGGCACCCGGTGCCAGTTCAATCCCCGAGGCCACCTCCGTCCCGTCCATGAGGGTAACGGCAAGACCCAGAAATGCGCTGTTTCCGGTATTTTTCAGCTTGGCGGTCAGGTCAATGCTCTCGCCGGGATACAGATTCTCCGTATTTTCCGCGGAAATCGTCAGCTCCAGACCGTCCTGGGCCGGCGTCAAAGTGCGCCTTGTCATGTCGGGAACGGTCAGACGCCTATCCGAATTGGCCGCCCGGTAGGTGATCAGGGGAGCGCAGTCCATCTCGGCGGCTCCCATCTGGAACACATCCTCCAGCACGATCCGTTCATTGACGGATAGCGAGGACGCGGTCAGCGTCTTATCGGAAATCCCGGGATTGTTGATGGTAATGTCCCGCAGCTCGATGTTTCCGGTATTGGCCAGGGTATAGGCGATGTTCATCTGCTGTCCCTGACGGGCGGACACCGGGCTGATGACATAACTGGCAATCAACTGCGGGGCAGGCGTTTCCGTCTGAATCAGCACCGGAATGGTCTTGGTAATCTCTTTTCCATCAACCGTATAACGGATATAGTAGATGATTTTCTGGTTGGCGATCTGCTCACTGGTCACATGCCAGTTTCCGGTATAGGTCACGGCCTGTTCCCCGCCGAGGCCGTTGTATTTCTGCACGGATACGCCATCCGGATCGAACAGCGTAATGGCATCCTGCATGTCAACGTTCACGCTGTTGTAGATCTTGATGGTAATGGCCACATCCTGCTCCGCTATGACCGACTGAGGATCGCTCTGAGACGAGACGCGAATCGGATCCACAGCCTCCGCCAGTGCACTGCTGAGCATCCCTGCCAGGAGCAGAAACGTGATCAGAATCATGAACCCCCAGCTTCTTCGGTTCTCCTTCATATCCCCAACGGGGCTAAAACGCCCCATCCTCCCTTCTTCCGGCTGAAAACCGTTTCAGATACGTATACATACCCACTTTGAACGTATTTTATGCGCATCTGCCTTTTCTGTCAAGTATGCACAAACGTTCCGCCTGCCGGGAAATGGCCCTTCTGTCCCTCCTGAGGAAAGGTTGTCCCCGACCCAATGGTCAGGACTGTTCCCGGCCCGGGACCCGCTTCGCGCGAAACGGAGCATTTCCCGGCCTGCTCCATCCGTTCCGCCTTTTCCCGTTAAGGTACGCCCTTGCTCCTGCCGGTCCAAAAATGCACATTTTTTTAGATTCTGAGCAATACTATGTCTTTTTGCCCGATTTCCCCAAACATAGGGTAAAATAAAGCCATCACGGGGAATCGGGTCATACGGCCACTGCCCCCTGACAATTTCAGCCCGGGAGGTTCTGCCATGTATACGATGATTGTTGTGGACGATGAGTCCGAGATCCGCCACGGATTCTGCAATTTTGTCCCGTGGTCTGATATCGGTTTCAGCATTGTCGCCGATTTTTCAGGCGCACAGGAGGCAGATGATTATCTCAGCCGGCACGCCGTGGACGTTATTGTCATGGACATCCGGATGATCGGGATGAGCGGGCTTGAACTGATTGAAATCGAGGCCGCCCGTCATCCGGAAACCTGCCTCATCGTTCTGAGCGGATACCGGGATTTCGACTATGCCCAGAGAGCCATGCGCTTTGGTGTGCGGTACTATCTGGTCAAGCCCGTAAAGTATGCGCAGATTATGGAGGTATTCACGGAAATCCGCCATGAACTGGATGAGCGCCGGGCAGGACCGGCCGCCCGGCCTGAATCGGCTGACTCCATTGCTGAGTCGGAGAACGAAAACCCGAACATCCGGAAAATCCGGGAATACATTCACGCCCACATCCGGGATGTTACCCTGGATGGAACGGCACAGTTTGTCCGCATGAATCCCTATTACCTCAGCACCTTTTTCCACCGGTGTACGGGGGAGAAGTTCATTGACTATCTGGTGCATGTCCGCATGAAAGAGGCGGCCCGTCTTCTCACCACCACCAATATGCGCATTCAGGACATTGCACACCAGGTCGGATATTCCACGCCCAACAGCTTCGCCCGAAGCTTTCGCCTGATCTACGGGATCACCCCCAGAGAGTACCGTCACAACGGAGTGAAAGAATCGCCATGAAACTGCTTTCCCGAAAACTCTTCCGGATGGAAACGCGAAGCCTGTTCCTGGCAGTGCTCCTTCCCGTCTTCATTCTCGGTCTTCTCACCGGTGTTCTCAATGTCCGGACTCTGCGCCGGGAGATTGAGTACAGCTTCGATTCCAGAGCCCGGCTGGTTTCCAACCATCTGAGCAGTATCACACAGACGGTCCAGAGCCTTTATTATTCGCTGAGTCGCAGTCCCATGGTCACCCCATCTCTGAAAGACGCCGTGGTTCAGGCCTCGCAGGGGCAGCTCAGCGCAGAGGAGCGGGATACGCTCAATGTCCTGTTGGAGCTGATCTTCGATTCCTGCCGGAAAAATCCCTACGTCGACTCCGGCTGTATCTATTTTGACGACGGAGGGGACTGTTACCTCTCCAGCACGGAATATCTGGCCCGCCTGAGTGAATCGACCGACACCGGCTGGTTCGAGTCCTATCGGCAGGCCTCCCCGGATCTGAGTGTCTGGACAGAGAACCGGACACTGCCGCAGGCAGACGGTTCCGGCAAAAAAGTGCTCGCCATTTACAGTCGAATCTACGTCGAAAACGATCCGGACAAATCCTGCGGCATCCTCATTCTCAACATTGACTGTGAACCGCTTGAAAGCATCCTGGAAAGGGGATACACCCAGTACGAAACTGTCGCCATGATCACCGCGGAGAGCGGACGCATTCTTTTCCGTTCTCCCTCCGCCGATGCCGCACTGCCCGTTTCTCTCTCCGAGCTCGGTCCCTTCATCCACACCCGGTTTGAGGACACCTGGCAGCAGGACAGTTCAGGTCTCCGGAAAATGCAGCTGGGCACGGACGGCTTTCTCTGCATGATCCAGCGACTCAGCCGTTTCGGGTGGCATCTCGTGTTACTGACCCCTCCGGAAAAACTGTATGCACCCGTAAATCGGATGATCCTCCTCCTGATTTTCATGATCTTCCTGACGCTGCTGTGTGGAGTCACCTTTGCCGCCTATACAGCGCATCAGAAAATGCGGGACATTGCCCGCGTTCGCGATTCCATTCAGCGGGCCAAGGACGGACAGAGCACCGTTGCCCTCCCCGGCCGTGTCTCCGTTTACAGCCAGACACTCCGCGAAATCATTGACACCTTTCTTGACAAGGACTACCTGACCATCCAGCTGTCTGAGCGTCAGCACTATGCGCAGGTTCTTGAACTGAAAGCGCTCCAGTCCCAGCTGAATCCGCATTTTCTGTTCAATACCCTCACCACGATTCAGTGGAAGGCCATTGCACTGACGGGCGGTCAGAACGATGCCAGCAACATGATTGAATACCTCTCCGACATCCTGCGCTATTCCCTCGACGACAGCAGCCGGATGTCCACGGTCCGGGAGGAACTCGCCATGCTGGACAGCTATATCGCCATCCAGCGCATCCGGTACGGAGATCGGCTCCGCTACTCCTGCAGCTGTGCCCCGGAGGTCACCGATCAGTATGTGATCCGGATGCTCCTGCAGCCGCTGGTGGAAAACAGCATCCACCACGGTATGTCCGAAAACAGGGCCTGTCTCACGGTCCTGGTAGAGATTGCAAAGGAGCAGGGCCGCCTGCTCATCCGCGTCACCGACGACGGAAAGGGCATTGAAAGTGCTAAGCTTCAGGAAATCCGCGACGCCCTTGCCAATCCCTCCGAGGAACACGGCGGGCACATCGGCCTTTACAACGTCAGTAAACGCATGATGCTCACGTACGGCGGGAATATCCCGCATATCCGGAGTACCCCCGGGGAGGGAACCGTCATCACCCTTCGCCTCCCCCTCCTTGATGCGGATCCCTTTGCAGGGGACCGCAATAATCTTCCCTCATCCGAAACCAATCCGGACTGAACCCCATCCAGGCATCCTTTGGATGCCTTTTTCATTTGGGGGATGGGCAGATGCAAGGGGATGTGGTATGCTAATCGCATCCGCTGAAGCGGGAATCTGCCTGCAGGGAGGCCTGACAATGAACACCGTCCATCATAATAAACTCGTACGCGACCTTATCCCGGAGATCATCCGGAAGGCGGGAAAGACGCCGGTCACCGACCGGATTCCCGGATCCGAAATGCCTGACTTTCTCGACCTGAAACTGACCGAGGAAGTCCGTGAATTCCTTGACAGCCATTCTCCGGAGGAAATGGCGGATATTCTAGAGGTGCTGCACGGCATTGCCTTTCACCGGGGCATTCCATGGGAGGACATTGAACAGGTACGCCTTCAGAAACGAAGTGAACGCGGCGGGTTTGAAAAGGGAATCCGCCTGATTGAGGTTATCTGTGAATGAGGTGAGGACATGACCAACACAGTCCGCAAATCCGGTGGAAACAGCGGTACGGAGGACCGGTTTATCGAACTGTTCTGCGATACGTTTGGCGCCGAAAAAGGCCAGTACGTCTACCTGCAGTATCCCTTTGTCGACATTTACGGAGGGCATCGGACCATCGACTTCGCCGTGAACCTGCCGGATGGCCGGGTCGCCATTGAGGTTGACGGAAACACCTGGCATCAGCCGGGGAAGGTATCCCGGGAAAAGTATCACGACGATCTGCTCAAACAGAACAGCATGGTCAGTGAGGGATGGCGGGTTTACCGCTGGACATCCGACCAGATCGACCAGTCTCCCGAGCGCGTAAAAGATGAACTGGTGACGTTTCTCGGTCAGTCACCCATGTTCCGTACCATCGAGGATACCCTTCCGCCCCAGCTGGGCGAAACCTTCGAACTGATGGACCATCAGGAAGAGACCCTCGAAAATCTCAGGCAGATGCGGCTGGATCACAAAACCATCGCTCTTCTGTTCCACGCCACCGGCACGGGAAAAACCGTTACCGCCGTCTCAGATGCCCGCTCCTTCGGGAAACGGACGCTTTTTCTGGCTCACCGTCACGAGATCGTCGACCAGGCCGCGAGGACATTCTCGCAGCTGTGGCCGGAGGTAAAGACAGGCCGGTACGAAGGCGGTTTCCCGGACGGCGACAGGTATGTCCTCTGCGGGACCGTTCAGAGCGTCGCCCGCAATCTTGAAAGCTTCCGTCCCGACGAATTCGGGTACATGATCATTGACGAATGTCATCACGGGACAGCGGAAACCTACCGGAAAATCATGTCTTATTTCCATCCTGAATTCACCCTAGGTCTGACGGCCACGCCGGAGCGGACGGACGGTGAGGATCTGCTGGATGTTTTCAAAAACATTGCCCACCGGCTTGATCTGAAAACCGCCGTTGAACTGGATACCCTCGTCCCTGTCCGCTGCATCCGCATCCGAACGAATATCGACATGCGGGATGTACGGATCAGCGGCTTCAAATATGTCTCTCAGGATCTGGAATCCACCATCCGTGTTCCGGAACGGAATCAGCTGATCGTGGACACCTACTATGAGTATGTCAAAGACAAGCCCACTGTCGTATTCTGTGCATCCGTGCAGCATGCGGCAGAAATCGCCGACCGCTTCCGGAAGAAAGGGATCGCGGCATCCTGTGTGGCCGGAAGTACCCGGATGTCGGAACGGAAACGCATCCTAGCCGACTATGAGAGTGGAAAACTCTCCGTCCTGTGCGCCTGCGATCTGCTGAACGAGGGCTGGGACTCCCCGCATACCCAGGTGCTCTTCATGGCCCGTCCCACCATGTCCAAAACCGTCTACCTGCAGCAGCTGGGCCAGGGCATGCGCAAATCCCCCGGGAAAGACTTCCTGATGGTCTTCGACTTTGTCGATAACGCCAACCTCTTCAACATGCCCTATTCCGTCCACCGTCTGCTCGGTCTCTCTGAGTATGTGGCCGGCGGTCTCGTTCTCGGAAAGAAGCACAGCGTCAAATTTGATCAGGACATGTTCCGCCAGGGAAAGAAGCCGGAGGTCCTGGTGGATTATCCCGTCCATATGACCGGCTATGAAACCGTCGACCTGTTCAACTGGCAGGACAGAGCGAAAGACATGATTTCGCAGATCGCCTTTACGCAGATGGTGAACGTGCAGAGCGAGACCGTGGACCGGTATATCCGCGAGGGGAAGATCGTCCCGGACATGGAGGTTCCCGTCGGTGAACACCGCAGCTTCAGATTCTTCGAAAAAAGCACCGTGGAAAAATACGCCGCCCGGTTCGGCTGGACGGTCATTACAAAGGAGAACATGAAAGAGCTGTTCATGGAAATGGTGGAAACCATGACCATGAGTTACTCATACAAGCCCGTTTTCCTGCTGGCTTTCCTTGACAACATGGACAGCACCGGCAGCGCCCGGCTCGAGGATGTGACCCGGGATTTTGCCCGCTACTATGAGGAACGCAAAGAGAAGGGTCTTCCGGCGGAGAAACGGAAATGCATCTTTACCCGTGGCGGGTATACCACGCATGACGTGGAGCTTCTCATCCTGAACATGCCCTTCAAACGTTTTGAGGACATGCACATCATGCACCACGCCAAACAGCTGGGCATTCTGCAGTTCTACAGCACCCTGGCAAAACAGATGACTGAGGAGGACTATCTGCGCATCCGGAAATGCTGCGAACGCGCACTGAACAGGTACTTCGGATAATTCACCGCATTCCATCTCAGACAAATCGGAGGTGATCGTCATTTCAAAGAAGGAAAGAAGAGACTTCTGCATACAGTGCAGAAGATTGACCGGATATCTTTTACAGAAGAAGGACATCGTAAGGAACATAAGGGACAGGGAATATCCCTTCAACATCACCGTGGCAATCTGCACCGAGTGCGGAGAGGAAATGAGCATTCCGGGACTTATAGATAAGAATGTTCAGGAAATCGACGAACAGTACAGGGCGGTAGCCGGTCTCGTGTCACCTGTTGATATTGAAAGACTGATGAAGCTGTACAGAATCGAAAAGGTTCCGCTGTCCCTTGCACTCGGGTTCGGAGAGATGACCATTCCGAGATACATGGAAGGACAGGTCCCTTCCAGAGAAAATTCAGATGTGATCAGATCAGCTCTTTCCTCCCCGTCCCATATGAAGCAGAAACTCATGGAGAACCGTGAGCTGCTGACGGAGACGGCATTCAGGAAGGCGTTCGCCGTGGCAGTAAGCTGAAAACTCCCGCCGGTCCGTTTCATCTCTGTGCTCTTTCAAAAAGCCGGGAAATGCCCGGCTTTTTCTTCGTCATGTTTTCAATTGTTCCGTCGTCCAGAGTCCCGGTACAGGTCGCCGGGAGCTGCACCATCAGGGTGAAGCGGTACGGTTCCGGGCAGTCAGTCCCATCACGCAGCGACACCACCCTTCTCTGCAGTTTCTCCGTCCTTTCCTGTCCATGATCAGACCGATTCCAAACAGGAACAGGGGGACGGTATTCCGTCCCCCTGTTCCTGTTTTCTCAAATTGTCATCCTGGCACCTGCAGGTAACAAGGCCAAAGTCAGCAGATCACCGGTGGCAGAGAGGATTTGCGGTAAATCATTTCCTCGCGGCGCGGGCCATTTGAAACCATGGTGATAGGGCAGCAAATGAGCTTCTCCAGATATTCCACATAACGCCGGCAGTTTTCCGGCAGATCCTCATACTGGGTAATTCCACGGACATCGGCCTTCCAGCCGGGCAGCACATCATACACCGGTGTGCACTTTTCCAGTATCGGTGTCACGGGGAAACGGTCCAGACGCTTCCCTTCATACTCATAGGCCACGCATACCGGAATCTCATCCAGATAACCAAGAACATCCAAATTCGTCAGTGCCACCTCCGTGGCTCCCTGGATCTCGCAGCCGTAACGGGTTGCCACCGCATCAAACCAGCCAACACGCCGCGGACGGCCGGTTTTGGCGCCATACTCCCCATGATCCCCGCCACGACGGCGAAGCTCTTCCGCCTCACTGCCAAACAGCTCCGTGGTAAAGGGGCCGGCACCGACACAGGATGAATAGGCCTTCGTAACAGCCGTAATATCGCGAATGGACCACACGGGAACGCCCGCGCCAACCGGCGCATACCCTGCCAGCGGCGAGGAAGAGGTGACCATGGGATAGATGCCGTGATCCGGATCGCGAAGCGTGCCCAGCTGTCCCTCCAGCAGGATGTTCTTGCCAGCCCGGACCGCTTTCATCAGGATGTCATCCGTGTCTGCCACATACGGCCGGATCTGTTCAGCCAGATCCGTAAGCTTTGCAATCAGGGCATCCACATTCACCGGTATCTTGTGATAAAGGTCTCTGATCAGGGCATTCTTGATATCCAGCGCGTGTGTCAGCTTTTCACGCAGTATATCCGGATAGTACAGCTGGCAGACCTGAATGCCGATTTTCTGGAACTTGTCGCCGTAGAACGGTGCAATACCGGATTTCGTTGAACCGAAAGACTGCTTTCCAAGACGTTCCTCCTCATAGCAGTCAAGCTGGATATGATAGGGCATCAGTACCTGTGCACGCTCGGAAATGACAATCTGCGGTTCAGGCACACCCTTTTTCCGTACTTCTTCCAGCTCGTTCAGAAACGCACTGATGTCAAAAGCCACACCGGGCCCGAGAACATTGAGTACTTTCGGATTGCAGATTCCGCTGGGCAGAAGATGAAGCGCAAAACGTCCGTACTCATTGATAATGGTATGTCCGGCATTCGCTCCACCCTGAAAGCGCACCACAATATCCGCATTAACCGCCAGAAGATCCGTGATCTTCCCTTTTCCCTCGTCGCCCCAGTTGGCGCCCACGATGGTATGTACCATATCTGCTCCTTCCATCCGCCGGTCGTCCGGCAGAGAAACTGTTATTCGTTCACACACCATATGAGGTATGCACACTCATGCGCGCGTATCATACCCGATTCTGACTGTATTGTCAATTGAACCGTCACCAGTCGGAATCCCAGTCTGTACTGCTGCTGTCCCAGGAACTGTAATCCGATGCCGTGGTATGGCTTTCCGACTCTGCCTGAATTTCCTGCCAGGCGGCGGAATCGTGAAAGTCGTAGTACCCCCAGCCGTCGTCATAGTCCTCCCCGAGGTAGTAGTCTCCGTACGCGGCATCATCCATCATCGCGCTTACCAGATACCAGTCAGTCAGGCCGTCCGAGTAATACCAGTCAGACCCGTACCGGTAATACATGCCGTCATCATTCATCCGGTAGTATCCGTCATGCGAATGCTTCACATGTTCATACGCGAAAAACGCCAGGGAGACGAGAATAAAGATCGCAACGGCGATGGCAAAAAGCCGCAGGGTTCCTCTGTCGAGTCCGGTACGGCGTCCCCTGTTCATCTCCGCGCCCGTTTCCGGCCTTCCATCCGGCCAGATATCCCGGGCATGGCACTCCTCCAGCAGCTTTGCGTACAGTTCCCGGACCGCATAGGCCTGATCCGGTCCCTGGTAGCGGACCGCCCGGTTCCCGCTGGCCTTGTTCTTGTAGACCACAAAGCTGTCCCCGTCCTGATAAATGCCGAAGGCCTTGGGGTACTTGTAATCCTCCCCGATGAAAAACCGCATCCGCATCAGCGGCATCTCGTGATACGCACAGTACGTCTTCAGCTCTTCAATGGTCTTCGGGATTTCGCCGGTCGCCGGGTCATAATCCCCGGCCATGGGCTCATTCATGGGCAAGTTCCCGCCCGGAGATACCATCCGGCCGGAACCGCCAAAAGTGTGCGCCCCCTCCGTTTCCGGAGCTGTTTCCGCCGCCATGCGTACATTCACGTTGGAGCCTGCGTCCGGCATTCCTTCCACCTGGTCCGCATCTACCGCCGCGCCACACCGGGGACAAACCTTTTCATCCGGCAGAAGCAGCGCACCGCAGGCCGGGCATCTGTCTCTCATCATTGCAATCCATCTCTTTTCTGTCTGAAAATCTGTCACAGGCTTTCCGGTTTATGCCTGTACCCTGTTCTGTATGTCCGGTTGAACCGGCATATGTCCATCTTCCGAAGCAACATTGGGCATTCCGTCTTCCGAGCAACCGTCAGATCCGATGCCACATTCAGCAGTCCCGGAATGCTGTTCCTTCGCTAAGCGAGGTCTGGGGCAGTTCGCATCCGGATGTATTTCACGGAGTCCGCCCGCGGCTAAAGCACGTATCGGTTTCTTTTACTCCTCTGAACCGCAGAGCGTATTATACCCGATTTCGGAAGGATTATCTACCGCCAAAGGAAACAGCAGTTACAAATGTTTGGTACTGCAGTACATTTGGTCAGGTTTCCGGTTCACTCCCCGGCAGTGCGTCACCCGAAACAGAAACCTGCTTCATCTGCTGCACATAACCGTTACCGGGCCGGGAAAACAGCGAACAGCAAACCGTCCGCGCAGGCATGCAGTCCCTTTGAAGGACACTCGGCGGCCACAGGGCACTCCCCGTTGCAGGGTGTGCAGCCGAAGATCCTGTTCATGTCCGACGTCGTTTACCCCTGCAACTAAAAACACTCGCCGCAGCGAGTGCTTTTGGTATTCATTGGTACCAGGTAACCGTTCACAGAGAAAGATTATCCCTTCAGACCGCTTGAGGCAATGCCGTCCACCAGATACTTCTGCAGGAATACAAAAATCAGAAGAACCGGCAGAATGGAAAGGGTACTCATGGCAAACATTGCGCCGTAATCCGAGGAGGATCCGGGATCACAGAACAGCTTCAGTGCCAGACTGGCCGGATACATGGCAGAGGTGCGCACGTAAAGAAGGGCGGAAAGGAAGTCGTCCCAGCGCCAGATGAAAGAGAAAATGCCGGAGGTGATCAGCGCCGGCGTCAGAAGCGGCGTAATGATATGAAAGAGAATGCCATACGGACTGCATCCGTCGATCTTGGCCGCCTCATCCAGATCCTTCGGAATTCCGTTGATGAAATTCACGTTCAGGTAAACGAAGAACCCCTGAATGGCAAAACAGTACGGCACAATCATGGGAAGATAGGAATTGACCCAACCCAGTTTGTTGTACCAGAGATACTGGGGAACCATCAGCACCTGTGCCGGAAGCATCATGGTGACCAGCATGGAGGCAAAAAGGAATCCGCGCCCACGGAAAGGCAAACGGCTGAACCCATAGGCAACAATGGCCGAGGACACAACGGTCCCGGCAGTGGCCAGGATTGAAATAAAGAACGAATTTCGGAAAAAGGTGGTAAACGGAATGCCGCCAAATCCTTTAAGACCATTGATGTAGTTGTCAAACGTCCAGGTACTTGGAATCAGCGTGCCTGCTGTGGTAAAAACCGTATTGGTTGGCTTGAAGGAACTCATGACCATCCACAGCAGCGGATAGATCATAACAAAGCCGAGGAGCATGACCAGAACATGATAAAGAACCGTCTTTATTGTCTGCTGCATTCTGTAAGACATGTCAGGCACCTCCCTCATACACCCAAAACCGCTTGGTCAGGAACAGGAATCCGGTAAATGCACCGATAATCAGCAACATGATCCAGGCGAGTGCGGAAGCATAGCCGGCCTTGAAAAACTCAAAACCCTGCTGGTACATGTGCACCACATAGAACAGCGTCGAGTTCATGGGTTTCCCCTGAGTAATGATGTAACTCTGGGAGAAAGCCAGGAACCCGTTGATCATCTGCATGACCAGATTGAAAAAAATCGTCGGCGTCAGGAGCGGCAGGGTAATTCTGAAGAACTGCTGAATGCCAATCGCCCCGTCAACCCTGGCCGCCTCGTAAAGCGTCTGGGGAATCTGCTTGAGGGAGGAGAGAAAGATCAGCATGGAGGAACCGAACTGCCATACAGAGAGCAGGATCAGCATCCAGATGGCGGTGGAAACATTCCCAAGCCAGGCTATTTTGCTTTCCACCCCAAGAATCCCGAGAACTGCATTGAACGTGCCGTCAATGGCAAACATGCGTTTCCACAGAATGGCCACGGCAACAGATCCGCCAATGATGGACGGCAGATAATAAGCCGCACGGTAAAGACCCGTCAGGCGGGAATTCCGAAGGAGAATCATGGCCACGGCAAGGGCAAAAGTGAGACGCAGCGGGACAGAAACAAAAGCGTAGAACAGGGTTACCTCAAGTGACTTGGTAAATTTCGCATCCGCCGTGAACATTCGGACAAAGTTCTTGAGTCCAACCCACCTGGCCGGCGCCAGAATGTTATAGTCACAGAAGGCATAATAGCCGGAGAGCAGCATGGGGACAATCAGGAAAAAGACGAGTCCGATAATAAACGGCATGGTGCAGACAACTCCGGCAACGCTGTCCCTGCACAGCCATTCACGCAGACTCCCCTTCCGCCCTTGTGAGAGAGACGAATTCATCGGAAAGCCTCCAGTTAAAAGCAGCGAACGGGTTTACCGGAAAGCAAACCCGTTCCTGCATGATTCTTAATCGTTCTGCCGGCATATCCCCGTCCCGGTTCTGTTCACCGGATAACCCGTACTGGTCCGGGGCAAAATCCGCCGGTCACCGGGCCAGATTCATGGTCCGACAGTTTCCGCAGAAAAGGATGATCTCTGCCTGAATCAGCGGCTGAACACATCGTTCGCCGTGTCAATCAGCGTCTTTGCCGCATCCTTTGCGGAGATGACACCGTAGGAAATCTGCTCGACAAGCTCCCGGCTGGCCGCATAGATCTCACTTGCACCGTCCGGATCCGGCTTGGGCGTCTCGGAGCTGTTGGGAACGACAACGTTGTTAACAAAGGCAACCACCTCCTGGGTCAGCGGATCCAGATCGCCGGCAATGGCCTCACCAACCACGGAGGATACCGGAATGCCGCGTTCAGCCAGGAGAATCTTGTTGGCCTCAACAGAGTTAACGAAGTAGTTCAGGAACTTGACAGACTCATCCGGGTTGGCCGTGGAAGCGGCGATGGAGAAGTACATGGAGCAGGCAACAAAGCCGCTCTTGACCGGATCGGGAGAGGGAAGTGTGGTCAAAGCCAGCTCAACCCCTTCGGGTGCTGCCGCCTGCATGGCCTTCAGCTGATTGGACCAGTTAAAGGCGCACCAGGACATGGTTTCAGGAGAGGAACCATAGACCATGGGGTTCTGCTCGACGGAGCCGGCAACCAGAGAGGCAAATACGTCACCGCCCAGCAGCCAGCCTTCCTGTACGGCCTTCTCGTACAGGCCATAGAAGTACTCCGCTTCCTCCTGGCCAATGCCCAGCTTACCATCTGCATAGAGGGGCTTTCCAAGGCCGCGGGTAACATAGTTGAAGAAAGATTCCGTTCCGTAACCCAGATCCGTTTTGTATCCGGTCTTCTCATAGACTTCCTTGCAAACCGCCATGAATTCATCCATAGTCATGAGATCATGGATCTCAATCCCGGCTTCCCTGAGAAGGGTTTTGTTGTAAAGGCAGGCCATGGAGTTGGTGCCGACACACAGACCGTAGAGGCCGCCGTTCATCCGGCCGAGGTCCAGAATGCTTTCGCTGATGTTGGTGGTGTCCAGTGCACCACTCTCCACATAGGGAGTCAGGTCCAGAAGAAGATTGTTATCCACGTACTGCTGGATATAAGCAGTGGAATGCTGAAGCACATCCGGCAGCTGACCTCCGGCAGAAGCGGTTGCCAGGTTGGTCCAGTAATCACCGAAAGAGTTCATGGTCACATCAAAGGACGTGTCGTTTTCCTTGGCGTACAGATCCAGAACAGCCTGCGTGCTGTCATTGCGGACCTGATTTCCCCACCAGGCAACATTCAGATGCGTCTCCGCCATCACAGCCGTGCACACGAGGCAGATGGCCAGAAGAAGGGCGAAAAATACAGAAACCTTTTTCATGAGAGGTAACCTCCTTTTTTTGTTGTCTGTATTATACCCTCCCCCTGTTGCCCGGAAAATGTACTTTACCGACATGAAATTGGAGAAAACCGCTGAGTTCGGCCATGTGCTCCGCAGAAAATACAACCTCCTGGAGCAGGAACTGCCCTCAGCCCTGTTAATCCTGAGCAGCCTGTCGGCCATGGCTTCTCCTGATCAGGTCACAACTGCTCTCCTTTTTATCCCGAAAACCCTATTTCTAACAGGGCCGATGACACCTTGACAAATATCCTGAAATGAAATAGCGTATGTGTCAAATCATGTCCCCTGTCCGTCATACAGCGCCGATAGCCCAAGCAACATAATCAAAGGAGTCGAATACAATGATCCGGAACAGATTTCAGCATCTGAAGCTGCGGCAGATGATTTTTCTCCTGTGCCTTCTCATTGAAATCATCGTCACCTGTGTCATCCTGCTTTCCGGTCATCTGATCATCCGCCGATATAACGACGCCGTCGAACAGTCCATGCTTGGAACGTTACAGGTTCTGTCCTCCAATCTGAATCTTGCCATGGAAGACGTCCGAAACATGACGTACAAACTTCTGGGCGATTCCCAGATTCAGCGCCATCTGACGCTGGTCAGCGAGGGTACAGATGACCGGTCCACGCTGGACTCGTATCAGGATCTGTACAACAGCCTGATCCGGTATCAGACGGAATTCCGGAATCTGGGTGTTGAGGATATCGAACTTCTGACTCCGGCTTTTGACGTATCCACCCGCTATATGCAGAGAGCAGCAATGGATGCTGAAAAAAGAGCCTCCATGATCGCACTGGCTGCGAACGCCGGCGGGCGGATGGTCCTAGTGGCAGGTGAACAAGAAGGTGAAATTCTTGCCATCCGCTCCATTCGCCAGGTTGCCCCTTTCAACCTCAAGGTTACCGGAACCATGCTGGTTCATGTCAGTCTGGACCGTCTTTTGAGTCGTGTCAGCGGAACCGTCGATCATGCCGATTCCTTTATGTGGCTGCTGGATCAGGATGGGCGGCCTTTTTACCGAAGCCCCGGTCTCACGGAAGAAATGGTACCTGTCATCCTTTCTGCCATCGACCGGGCGCCGGGAACCGTGCGTTTTCCGGAAGGACACTTTTATCTGATTCACGGAAAACTCGAACAGGATCCGTGGTATTATTCGCTGCTTGTTCCTTACGAGAAACAGTGGCAGGCCAGGATAATGGCCTACCTGATTCTGGCTCTGACTTTCATCGGTACAATTCTGGCCACTTCTCTCCTCGGCAATGCATTCATGAGCTCCATCTCACGCCAGACAGAAGCCCTTCTGGAAAAAATCGAACGGTTCAAACGGAAAATCACGGAATCCGAACCGGAGCTTCCGACAGATGCCACGGAGAGCCGTAATGAATTTGAGCTCCTGAACGAACACTTTGACAGCATGGCGGAGATGATTGACCGCCTTATCCGGGAAAAGTATGTGAATGAGCTTCTCTCAAAAGAGGCGCAGATCCGGGCACTCGAAGCGCAGATGAATCCGCATTTTCTCTACAATGTGCTGCAGAGCATCAATTCCCGGGCGCAGCTGGCCCATCATCTGGAAATCACACGCATCGTGGAGGCGCTGGGGCGTTTCCTTCGGATTTCCCTCGATTCCAAGACAAAGGTTCTCACCCTTCGGGAGGAACTCAATCTGGTCCATGACTACATAACCATTCAGAAAGAACGTTTCGAGGACCAGCTGGAGTACACGGAAAACGTACCGGATGAACTGATGGAAATCCGGATGCCTAAAATGATACTGCAGCCGCTGGTCGAAAACGCGGTCAAGTACGCGCTTGAAAACGGATTTGATGACAGTTGTCAGATCGTTCTCAAAGCGGCGTGTCAGGACGGCATCATCCGAATTCGGATTGAAAACAGCGGTTCTTCCTTCCCTGAGGAAATGCTGGGCGAACTGGACCCCACCCGCCTTGAACCCCACGGCTTTGGTATCGGCCTGCGAAACATTCACAGCCGCCTGAGACTCAGCTTCGGAGATGACTATGGAATCTGGCTTTCCAATCATGGCATTTGGGCGGTCTGTGAGGTGCGTATCCCCGAAAAAAACGGACATATGGAGGATGGTTATGCTTCGAATGCTGATTGTGGACGATGAGCGGGTCACCCGCGAAGCGCTGTACACGCTTGTAGACTGGCAGGAGCTGGGCATTGAAGACGTGGAACTGTGTAAAAACGGGGCAGAGGCCTTCGACCGAATGCTGGATGACTATCCGGATATTATCCTGACAGATATCAAAATGCCCGGACTGAGCGGGCTTGACCTCATTGCCCGTGCGCACGCAGCCAGAATGAACACTGTTTTCATCGTTCTGTCCGGATATGCGGAATTTGAATTTGCCAAGGAAGCCATGCACTATGGCGTCCGGCATTATCTGCTGAAGCCGGTCAGCCGTGAGCAGCTGCAAAGCGTCATGCAGGAGGTCTGCGCTGAATGTCTCAGCCGGATTGCCGCCGAAGGAAGTCAGACCGGTACTACGCCGCCCACAGGAGACCTTGTGCGGGTGATTAAAACCTATGTGCGGGACAACCTTTCCGACAGCAGTCTCTCCCTGAAGAAGCTCTCGGAGGAAACGCTGTTCATGAATCCGGATTATGTCAGCAAGCTTTTCAGAAAGAAAACCGGGGAACGGTTTTCCGCCTATGTTTCAAGAAAACGGATTGAAATGGCCAAGGCGCTTCTCCGGGGAAATCCTGACGTACTTGTGCAGGACGTTGCAGAACAGACCGGCTTTGGAAATGATGTGCAGTACTTTTTCCGAATGTTTAAAAAAGCCACCGGATACACCCCCAGTGAGTATATCCGTCTTTGACACCTTCACAGCTGCTGAGAATCCGTACTCCGAAGACATCTGCGGGGAATCTGCCTTTCTCTCCTGATCCCCCGGGTAAATCTGCACCCAACCGTTTTCTGTTCCCGGCAGTCCGTTTCATCGTGTACGGCCCATACTCTCCCTCATCCGTGCGGGCACTTGTCCGTACAGAGAATGCTATTGCAAACTGCCTTTTTCTGTGCTAGAGTTTCAACAGAAAATCAGTCGACAAATGCGCATCCAATACAGGGAAACTGCAGACACCTTAACTCTTCATGAAGGAGGCCTTTCAATGAGTATTCGCAGTACAAGAGAACGCAATCTCTGGGCGCAGTTCGATGCCCTTCAGCTGGGTTCCGGCTGGGATGAATCAGACATCGGGAAACCGCAGATTCTGGTTGAAGACGTCTTTGGCGACAGCCATCCCGGATCCACCCATCTGGACCAGCTGAGTGAACACATCTGCCGGGGCATTTACGAGTGCGGCGGTGCACCCGGCCGTTTCCATGCCACCGATATCTGTGATGGCTGTGCCCAGGGGCATGACGGCATGAATATGATTCTGGCCAGCCGGGAGGCGCTGGCAGACATGGTGGAGCTGCACGCCGGCTTTGTGCCGTGGGATGGCATGGTCCTCATTTCCTCCTGCGACAAATCCATTCCGGCGCATCTCAAGGCTATGGCCAGAGTGGACATCCCGGCCATTTTCGTTCCGGGCGGCAGCATGCGGCCCGGTCCCAATCAGACGACGTCCCTGGTCGCCGGTTCCATCTCCCTTCGTCAGCGGGAACATGACGGCATTACGGAGGCGGAAATTCGGGATTACAAGCTGACCGGCTGCCCCTCCTGCGGCGCCTGCACATTCCTCGGTACCGCCTCCACCATGCAGTGCATGGCCGAAGCCCTGGGCCTGGCTCTTCCGGGCAGCGCTCTGGTTCCTGCCACTATGCGCGACATTCTTGCCTATTCCCGCCGGGCAGGCCGTCAGATAATGAAACTGGCCGCCCTCGGCATCCGCCCCTCCGAAATTCTGACGCCGGCGGCTTTCCGCAATGCCGTCATCGTGCACAGCGCCATCGGCGGCTCAACCAACGCCACATTGCATCTGCCTTCCATCGCCCGTGAACTGGGACTCACCCTGGAACCCGAACTGTTCGATGAAATCAACCGGATCATCCCTCACATCGGGAACATCAATCCCAGCGGTGAACACCTGACCGAGTCCTTCTGGTTCGCCGGCGGCATTCCCGCCGTACAGCTGGCACTGCGGGATTACCTGGATCTGGATGTCCTGACCGTCACCGGACAAACGCTGGGTGAGAACCTGGAAGCCATTCAGCGCGAGGGCTTCTTTGAACGGAACGAAGGGTATCTGCACAACTACGGCCTCAAGCGGGAACAGGTCATCCTTCCCGTCGCCAAGGCCACGGAAACCGGCTCCATCGCCATCCTGAAGGGAAATCTGGCTCCGGATGGCGCGGTGATCAAGTACTCCGCCTGTGCCGAGGACATGCGCCGCCTGACCGGACGTGCCCGGGTGTACGACAGCGAGGAAGCGGCCCATGATGCCGTTGTCGCCGGTGAAATCAATCCCGGTGAAATCCTGGTCATCCGGTATGAGGGGCCCCGGGGCAGCGGCATGCCGGAGATGCTGATGACCACCGAGGCCATCGTCTGCGACCGGCGTCTCAACGGCCATGTCTCCCTTGTAACGGACGGGCGCTTCTCGGGGGCCACGCGGGGAGCGGCCATCGGTCATGTCAGTCCCGAAGCGGCTGCCGGCGGACCGCTGGCCTTCATCCACACGGGTGACATCATTGCCTATGATATAGAAGCCCGGACGCTTGATGTGGTCGGCATTGACGGGACAATGATGGAACCCGCGGCTGTCTCAGCCATTCTTGAGGAGCGGAAAAAGACCTGGCCGTTGAAAGAAACACCGAAACGGAAAGGCATTCTCAAACGTTATACCGAGTCTGCGCTCTCTGCCATGCAGGGCGCCGGATACTGAGAAGGAGGAGAAAAATGGCAAAGTACATCACACCGGCGGTAACGCCGTTCCTTGAAGACGGAACTATCGATGAAGCGGCCTCCGCCGCGCTTTATGAGCACCTCATTACCGGCGGAGTCGACGGGATTCTGGTTCTGGGCAGCATCGGCGAGTTTTTCTCCATCCCCATGGAGGAGAAAAAGCGCCTCATCTCCCTGGCCATCCGCCAGGCAGCAGGTCGGATTCCCATCATTGCCGGCACCGCCGACATGGTCTTCTCCAATGTTCTGGAGCTCTCCCGCTATTCCCTTGACCAGGGTGCCGACTCCGTCATCATCGTCTCCCCCTACTATTTCCCCCTGACCCCGGATCAGATCTTCGCCTATTACGACCGTCTTGCCAGGGAGATCCCCGGCCGGATCTATCTCTATAACTTCCCGGACCGCACCGGGTATACCATCCCCGCCGAGACTGTCCTGCGTCTGGCCGAATCTCACCCGAACATCGTCGGTATCAAGGACACCATCTCCGGCCTTGACCACACACGGGAACTCATCAAAGTCGTCAAGCCCGTCCGCCCGGATTTCGAAATCTATTCCGGTTTTGATGACAACTTCGCCCATAACGTTCTCTGCGGCGGAGACGGATGTATTGCCGGTCTTTCCAATGTGGCCCCTGAGATCTGCCACAGCTGGGTCACTGCCGTGAACACCGGCGACTGGATCGAGTCCGCCCGCCTCCAGCAGGTCATTAACCGCCTGATGGATATCTACACCGTCGGCGCACCGTTCATTCCGTATATTAAAGCCGCTGCCGCCCTGCGCGGTGTTCCGGTCCGTAACATCCCCGGCTTCCCGTTTACCGCTGCCAGCAGTCAGCAGATTGAAGCACTCCGGGGAATCCTCACCCGCGAGGGACTCCTGTAAATCCATCCGATAACGTCCCGCGTCCGGTTTCCGGCGGCTGCACCATTCTCCGGTTCCATGTCCGGCAGGCGCAGAAAACGCAAATACCCTCCTCCCATCCTCTGACATGGGTGGGAGGAGGGTGCGCATTTTCGCGGTCAGAGGGCTGCCTTCGCCGCGTGCATCAGTTTCGACCTGGATGTTTACCTGACAGTCATTGGATGAATCCGTGAAACCCGGGGGCTGCCCCGAAATCAGCCATCAAGGAGTGCACGAATATGCGAAACGGAAAAAGGCCCGATCCCGGCACCATTCACCCCATTCCGGGATATGAGAAAGAGATCTATGTGAAACCGACACTCTCGAATCCGAACATTGTGGTCGGTGACTTCACGTACATCGCCGATTCGGATTTTGAAAGCCATGTCACCCATCTTTACGGGTGGAACGGTGACAAACTGATCATCGGGAAATTCTGCCAGATCGCCTCCGGCGTGGAGTTTGTGATGAACGGGGCCAATCACCAGATGAACGCGGTATCAACATTCCCCTTCTACACGCTGGAGGGCTGGGACATGGATCCGCCCGCGTTATCCGATCTCCCCCTCAAGGGGGATACCGTCATCGGTAACGATGTGTGGATCGGACAGAATGCCGTGATTCTGCCTGGTATTCATATCGGTGATGGCGCGATTCTGGGCGCCAGCAGCGTAGTGGGCTGCGACGTTCCGCCATACACTGTTATGATCGGAAACCCGGCACGGATTCTGCGCAGACGCTTTGATGATGAGCTGATCGACCTGCTGCTCAGATTCCGATGGTGGGACAGAGACATTGAGGAAATCAACCAGTTGATCCCCATCCTGACCTGCAGTGATCTGGACAGGGTGCGTAAAGAACTGACCGCAAGATTATGATCCACACACATGCACCGAGAAACCGCTCCTGCGCACAGGATACCCGAAAACCGGCTGTCCATTGTCCTTCATCCTTTTCGGAAAAGGTTCGGGTATGAAAAATGCGTTGATTTGCCGCTCAGGTACCGGGAGCGCACAGGAATCTGACCATACTTACAAATTACGGAGCGGGCTTAAAGCGGGATGGCCCGATGCTCTGCATCAGTTTGTCAAACACTGTCCCATATACCAATCAAACGTGACGATAACCAAAGCATCATTAAAGGTGCATAACACAGGAGGAAGATGGCTATGGATCAGATTCGCTCACAGAATGCTTTTCCTGAAGAGTTGAGAAAAACCACAACTGCATCAGAGGATTTCAAGAAAAATCTACTTTCATGCAAACGATATGTAGACAAGACACAGGTACTCATTCCTTTACTTGAAGACAGTCACGAAACAACTTTCTTCCTTCGTCCGAGGAGATTCGGAAAGACGCTGACCCTGTCCATGCTGCGCTATTACCTGGAAGATACGCGGGATGAGGCATTGAATGCTGAAAACAGGAAGCTGTTCGAAGGTATGAAGATCATGCATGCCGGCGCTTTCTATACCAGTAAGATGACCTCTTTTCCAGTGATCAACCTGACATTTCAGGGAATCAAAGGAAATACTTTTGAGGAAGCCTACGGCGCTTTGGTCAGGCTAATCCAACGGTTGTATAACGAACATCAGGATGTGCTTGATTCGGAACGACTTTCAAAAGTGGAAAAGAAATACTTTCAGCAAGTCTGGACAGGTCAGGATCCTGTGACATCAGAAAAAACTTCCATAGAAGATTATACACTTTCCCTGAAACATCTGACTTTGTTCCTGCGAAAGGTTTACGGAAAACGCACCGTTGTCCTGATCGATGAATACGATGTACCGCTTGAAAAGGCCTATCAGGGTGAATATTATCCCAAGATGATTAATGTCATCAGCAGTTTGCTTCAGAATGTGCTCAAAACAAATTCAGAAAATCTTCAGTTTGCTGTAGTGACAGGCTGTCTTCGGATCGCCAAGGAAAGCATCTATACGGGACTGAACAATCCCGATATTAACACCGTGATGTCCTATCAGGATAGTGATGTCTTTGGGTTTACCGAAGATGAAGTTCAGGAACTTCTGAAGGAAAATGGACTGGTCGAGCGTATAGAGGATGTCAAATCCTGGTATGACGGGTACATTTTTGGAAAAACTGTCATTTATAATCCCTGGTCCGTCATCAAGTTCATCGAAAATGCAAAAGCGGGCGATCCCGCAGAGCCGCGGGAGCATTGGGGCAATACCAGCAGCAATGATATTCTGAGAGAACTGGCTGCCAATGGTTCCCGGGCCGTGAAGGACAAGGTGGAGCAATTACTGCGCGGAGAGACAATCCAGTTCGCGTTCTCTGAACACATCGTCTACTCTGAGATTTCCTACCAGGATGATAACATCTTCAACATCATGCTGAGTACAGGATATCTGACCGCCACCTCTTTCGACGGAAAGATGGTGACAGCGAAAATTCCGAATAAGGAAGTTGAGACGATCTTTGAAGACCAGATCAAAGCCTGGTTTGACGGACATGTCAGGCAGTCGCTTGACGTTCAGAGACTGTATCAGGCAATTCGGAAGGGTGACGTTGACGGAGCGATGGAATTTCAGACGATTCTAAAAAAAGAGATTCTATCAGCAATCAGTTTCTATGATACGCAGGAGGCCTTCTATCACGGGATGCTGATTACCCTGATGGCCTCCAATCAGGATTACATGGTCTCAAGCAACCGGGAAGCCGGTTTGGGACGGTTTGACGTGGAAAGCAAGTTTCGCTACGATCTGGATGACGCATTCATACTGGAAGTGAAGGTTGCTTCCTCACCATCGGAGATGGCGAAACTCGCCGGAGAAGCGGCCAGGCAGATTGAGCAGAGAAAATACGTGACGGATCTGCTTCGGGAAGGCTACGAAAAAGTCTACACCTATGGTATTGCGTTTTTCGGGAAGACCTGCAGAGTCTTTGCCGGACCGGTTTACACACAGCTGGATTTAGATCGCCTTCTGTCGCAGGATACCTGAATCCACCCATGACGTTTGATCTGGTCTCGTCGCTCCCTCAATCAATCCCACGCCTTTCATCTCACACAATTTTCTTAAGATCTCTCCAACATCTTTGCGCACCTGCCCAAACAGTATCTTTTTTCCGATACTTAGG